>JAGQPO010000654.1 GCA_020426665.1 Planctomycetales bacterium | reverse complement strand
GCCGTCAAAACTGGCCGTCAAAACTGGCCGTCAAAACTGGCTGCCCGATCCGAATCCTGCGGTCTTGCCGATAGATATTGGGCGTACGCCAAGGCTTGGCTCCGCGCGGAAATGTCCTGGATCATTTCGCACGTCTCGCCGATCGCAACCAAGTAGATCAGCCTCTTGGAGGCTGATGCCGGCGGCGCTGTGGCAGTTCGAGTCTCGGAGAGAATGGGCTACGTGACTTGCCAACTCTCGCAATGTCTGCCAGCACGCATTCACCACGTCGATCAGCCTCTCCGAGGCTGATTGCCGGCGGGGCCGGTCTACTTTACGCGGTGCGTGGCACGGAATTCGATTGAAAAGCTGGAAAGTAACCTTGCCGTAAAGCTCGAAAAATGACTCCGCAAACTTCTATCATCAAACGATTTTAACCGCCGGCATCAACGGCAGCTTACTTTCCGTTTCCGAACGGGAGGACGAATCGCAAGCCGATCATCCTCTGTGTTCTCACCGAGCCATCTTGACATTCACTTCCTATTGTCCGGCAGCATTCTTTCGATTAGCGATTTCAGCTGAGGGTTTTCGGAATGCGTCTCGCGAAGTCGCTCCAATTGCATTCTCTGTAAATCAAACGCTGATATGGCGGGCGCTATCTCCATGTCGGTGACGCCAAACACTTTTTCATAGAGCTGGAATGCCTGAGCATCCTTCTTGCTTAACTCCGCCACGTTGGCGGCTTTTACAACTCGTCCATCCACTGTGACCGTGATTCCCGTACTGTCTTCGGAGATCGAGACTTTCCTGCCGCTATCGTTAAATTCAACCTGTCGATTTGCAGAAGGCCCGAAGGAGGAGCCTTCTTGGAACTCAAAGCCAGTGCTCCAAGTTGTGCCGCCGATCCAGTCCATTGGCTTGCCAACGCGGTTGTCGACAGCGTTTTGATTTGACTGCTGCGTCGGGTTGTCGAATTCTTTCGGATTTTTATCGTTCACATTTGGCACTTCGTCTTCAATGTCCTGTGGACGATTTATTCGGCCATCGACATCGTGATGCGTCGGCAGTTTTGCACTTATGTTTCCCTGCGGGTGTTGTTTCGCCGTCATCCGCGCGGCTTTGTGCATATCGGTTGCATCGGTCAACAAGTTCATGCTGGTCGACGATGCCAAGCTCCTTTTACCCTGTCCAGATTTCTGGACGAACATCAAGACACCAATTAACAGCAGTGCGCAAACTGCCATTCCGGCGGAAATCCATCCCAGTCGATTTCGCCTACCGCGGCGAACTGGATGATCATGCGAAAGAACGATTTGCGGAGAACCTGCAGGGCTGTCGCTAGATGCTACGCCAAAAGTGTTTGTGTAAAGCTCGCGGTTGCTGGACTCTTTTTGCGACGGACCAACAGGTATCGTTTGTGGTCTCTGCATTGCGGACAGCGACTCACCCAATTCCTCGATCACCTGTAACATCGAACTCTGTCGTTGCTCAGGTTCCTTCGCCAACATTCTCTGAAACACCCGATCAAGATCTTCGGGGATGTCTGGCCGAATAGAACGCAGTGAAGGAACCGGATCGCTGCGATGCGATTTAAAAATGGCTGCTACTGTATCGGCATGAAAGGGCTTTTGGCCTGTCAGAAGATGGTACAGCGTGCATCCCAAACTGTAGATATCACCGCGCTCATCAACATTGCGTGAATCAGTAAACTGCTCTGGCGGCATATAGGCCAACGTACCCATGATTTCGCCGGCATTGGTGAGCCGAGTTTGATCGTTGATCGTTGCTGTATCGTGCTCCCTTGAAAGGGTTGCCGGAATGTCGCAACTCGATCTCATGGCGTCGATTGCGACCACTTTCGCAGAATCGTTCTCAGAGCTTTCGTCCAATCCTTCACTGGCAGCACCAGTCACACGTGCGAGCCCCATGTCCAGGACTTTGACCGTTCCGTTGCCATCGATCAGCAGATTGGCGGGTTTGATATCTCGATGAATTACGCCTTGCTCGTGCGCGTACTGCAGTCCTCGCGCCGCTTGAATGATACAGTTCACAGCGTGTTCGCCTTGGAGCGGACCGGATTGGCGGAGCACCTCGCCCAAATCCTGACCGTCGACGTATTCCATCACAAGGTAGTGCAGTCCGTCGTCTTCACTAGCGTCGAGCGCGGCGACGATATTCGGATGCATCAATTTCGCAGCCGTTTTTACCTCACGATAAAACCTTTCCTCCAACCCCTTGGTCGCCATCGTAGATCGTGGAAGAACCTTGATCGCGACAAGTCGATCCATTCGACGATGTTTCGCCTTGTAGACGATCCCCATCCCTCCTTTACCCAGCCGATCCAGGATGATGTACTCGCCGAATGTGAGGCCTTTGATGCGGCCATCGCAGATTGCCTTTGCCTGAAATCCGGTTAGCTTGTTAGCCCGCACCATCGCATGCGCAAACGACAGAGCGTCCGATTCCGCTTGCACGGATTCGAGTGTGGATTCGCACTCGGCAACGTCTTCCGCCGTCATCAATTTACTGCGAATCAGACGATCGATGAATTTTGCCTTGGTGATCGGTTTCACATTGGCCGAAGTACTTGCATGATTTCTCACCGACAACTCGGCCGGCGGTTTTTCCAGGAAATTTCCCGCGTTGTCGTGCCGCGCCAGAAGCGCAGCGATACGCGTTCTTTGGTCGGGATTTTCGCACTCTTGCTCTAGCCAATTTCGCCGAGGCTCGCCGGCAGGCTGCTCAAGTGCTCGAAGAAATAGACTTTGCTCGTTCAATGTGACGAAACCTATGATTTGACTTGAGACCCGCGGCTAATGAAAAGGTGCGATATTTTAGTCGAAAACCCGCCAACGCGAATTCGTGGCGAGCCCCGCTCTCCCATCTTAGCTCTGCTCTTGAAGCACTTCCAGCAACCAAGCCCGAACGTAAGTCCAATTGCGCTCAGCCGTTCGGAGCGAGACGTCGAGCGCCTTGGCGGCTTGCTCCATCGTAAGACCAGCGAAGTATCGCAGCGACACGAGCTGCGCCAGATCAGGGCGCTCGTCCTCCAGCCTTGAAAGCGCCTCATCAAGTGCCAGGATGTCTGGATTTGCTTCGGTCGCTGGCACTTGGTCACCATCGATCAGGACACGTTCCCGATCGCCTCCACGTTTAAGTGTTCTCTTCCTTCGTGCACTTTCGACCAAGATTCGCCGCATCGCCGTTGCTGCTGCCGCGTAAAAGTGGCCTCGATGATTCCACTGAGGCTCGGCTCGTTGATCAACCAAGCGGAGATATGCCTCGTGAACCAACGCCGTTGGTTGAAGCGTGTGCCCAGCCGACTCGCGTTTGAGTTCACTCGCCGCAAGCCGGCGCAAATCATCGTACACAAGGGGCAACAATTGCTCGGCCGCCAATGGATCACCTTGCTCAATCTTGGAAAGAATCTGAGTTACATCAGTCATGGGTTAGGGCTCACAAATGTTTTGAATCCAAAAGGACTGATCTGGTCAAAGCAATGGTTGATTTGTCGCAAGCGCCGTATTGCGTTGCAAGTCCGTCGACAAGTCACGTCGTCGAGTCTATCCGAGACTCGGAAAAACCGCTGCGCCGCCGACATCGGCCTCAGAGAGGCTGACCTACGTGGCGGTGATCGGCGAGTCGTGAAAAAAACTGCGAGGATTCTGGCGGGTTTGAACGCGTACCTCGCACTTCTAACTGGAACTCAACCAGAGACTGTAAACGGGCGGCAATTTGGCCGCACCAAGCAGCACTTTCACCACGGTACGCGGAGAGGCGAGATTTTGCCACAAATCGACGAAATTCGGAGAATTCAATGCCAAAGCTGCGGACGCGTGCTGAAGGTATCCGACGAGATGACCGGCCGGCGTGTCCGTTGTCGTTGTGGCCAGACGACTCGCGTCCGCGAGGACCAAATGTTGGTTCCGGCCGGTCAGCGATTGACTGCCGAAGCGGGTGTTCAGCCGGCCGGGGGGATGGAAATTCCCGCGAATGGTCGCAAATCCGTCCCAAGGCCGGCTACGCAACCGAGTGAACAAAACGAAGACGATGTGGCCCGCGTCAAGGCGGTTCGGGAATCGTATAAGCGAATGTGTGGCCAGCTATCTCAAGCGATCATAGGCCAACAACGGGTGATCGAAGAAGTATTGATTTCTTTATTCTGCCGTGGGCATGTGCTGTTGGTTGGTGTACCTGGATTGGCAAAAACCTTGTTGGTCAGCAGCATCGCCGAGGTACTCGATTTGCGGTTTCGGCGGATTCAATTCACGCCCGATCTGATGCCGGCCGACATCACGGGCACCGAGGTTTTGCAAGAAGACCGCACGACCGGCAAACGGAACTTTCAGTTCGTCGAAGGTCCGGTCTTTGCCAACATGGTGTTGGCCGACGAAATCAATCGAGCACCTCCAAAGACCCAGGCAGCTCTACTGGAAGCAATGCAAGAGCGGCACGTCACGGTCGGTGACGAGTCCTACAGTCTGCCGGCACCGTTTTTCGTGATGGCTACGCAGAACCCGATTGAACAAGAAG
>JAGQPO010000653.1 GCA_020426665.1 Planctomycetales bacterium | reverse complement strand
GAGTTCAGCTATCCGGCGATCATTCAAACCACCGACGGCATGGTCCATGCAACGTACACCTGGAAACGTCAAAAGGTCAAACATGTTGTTATCGATCCGGCCAAACTGGTGAAGCAGTAAGCACTGCATCGCGTTATCAATCGATCGGCTGTAACGTGATCCGATTCAGACGCATCAGTTCCTCGCCGGGACACCGGGCGACTTCGGCCACCAGGTTGATGTTGCCCTGTGGCAGATCGATTGTCCCGGCGACATGATTTTCGAATTGATCGGCCGTCGCGCTGGCGATGGTTTGGTGGGTGATGGAATGGTCCCCACAACGCAGCCTTAACGTGCCACCGGCGTCAATCGGGCGACAACCATAGGTCAGGACGACACGATAGCGGCCGGCGTTCTTGACATCTAAATTCCAGCTGGCGGTCTCACCCGGATCTTTCCATCGGTCGATCGTGTCCCAGTCGTATCCGTCAAAGGTGTATTGGATGTGATCTCCCGACCAGGTCGCCCAACTGGGTTCAATTTCGACCGGCGTGTTGTCAACCGGAATGGGCACCGGCGAATACGTTTGTCCCTTGGTGACTTCACCAAACCAGCGAACAAACTCGCCGCGCAGACGGTCGACTTCATGCGGGTGTTTGGCGGCAAGGTTGACTTGCTCTCCCGGGTCGGCCGCAAGGTCAAACAGTTTCCAGTTGGCCCGAGACGGTGTTGCATCGCCGCCGACTTGGCACAACAGTTTCCATCGATCATCGCTGACCGACCAGCGTTTCTCCGCGTTGGGTTGGTATCGGTCCCAGGTGTGATAAACATATTCGTGGTGCACGGATTCGTTTTCGCCGGTCAACAATTTGACCAGGCTTTTGCCGTCGATCGCGCGATCACGGGGCACTTCCTGGCCGGCCAACTCGCAAAGAGTCGGCAACCAATCGACATGTGATGTTTGCGCTTCGATCATCCGTCCGGCCTTGATTCTTTTCGGCCAACGAACAAAACAAGGCGCCCGCACGCCGCCTTCGTAAACGCCCGCCTTGTTGCCGTTGAGTCCGGCTTTGAAAAACTTGCTGACGCCCCCGTTGTCACTGGTGAAGACGACAAGAGTGTTCTCGGCGATGCCAAGTGAATCGAGTCTTTCGAGCAACCGACCAATGTTCTGATCAACTCGCTCTACCAGACTGTAAATCCGAGCCTCACGGATCGGTAATCCGCGATCAAGATACTTTGTTAGCAGTTTGTCGCCTTCGGGTTGTCCAAAGTGCGAGGTGTCCAACAAGAACGGCGAGTGTGGGGCGTTAAACATCAGGGCGCAAAAAAACGGAGCGTCCTGTGTCTTGGTCGAGTGCTCGATAAAGTCGATCGACGCGTTGGTGAAGATGTCGCTGACATAGCCCCTGGCTTCAACCGGTTTGCCGTTGTGAAACACTTGGTCGGGGAAATGATACCGTTCGATGTGCCCGTGATAGTGTCCAAAAAATTCGTCGAAACCGCGATTCTGCGGTTGATAGTCGGGATATTTACCAAGGTGCCATTTGCCGAACAGTCCGGTTCGGTAGCCGGCTTTCTGTAGTAACTGGGCAACGGTGATTTCATCCAGTCCCATCGAATCGCCGCCGAAGCGTGTGTTGTACAATCCTGTGCGTAAGTAGTAACGTCCGGTCATCAATCCGGCACGCGTCGGGGCGCAAACAGGCGCGGCGTAGTACCGATTCAATTGAACGCCGGCTTCGGCGATCGCATTCATGTTTGGGGTGTCGATATGCGGATTACCCGTCACACCCGTGTCCCAGTACCCTTGGTCATCCGACATGATAAAGACGATGTTGGGACGGTCACCTGACTGAGCCTTCAGCGTTGTCACGTCAAGAGCTTGCGCGATCAGTGCTCCACAAACAGAGAGGGCGAATGTAACGGTTGCGTGTATCCCATAACTTGGGAACAACCGGCGGCAACCGGCTTGTGTCGAGGCAAGGAAATGAATCATGTTGAATCCCATTCGTTGGAAAGCGAAAGCTGGGCGTTCGAATCGTTCTCACGCACCGCTGCTCTGTCGAATCGCTCTGTCGGGTAACAGCGCAGACCGACTCGATGCACAAAAAACAAGGGCGAGGCCATCGAGCCGCACACCGTTCTCGCCAATAGTCTCTTCGTTCTACATCCTCTGGTCAAATCTAAGATCGAGAGCAGGGCAAAACAATGAAAGTTAAGCGACGCCATCCTGGAGGAGTTTTGCCGCTTCCTTCCGTATCAACTGATCGAATGAAGGTAAGAAAATTAGGGGTAAGAAAATTAGGGGTAAGAAAAT
>JAGQPO010000652.1 GCA_020426665.1 Planctomycetales bacterium | reverse complement strand
TTAAATATTAGGGTTAGCCGCGACTCGTACGACGGACTTCCAGTCCGCTCGAAACCGACATTTGTCGACGGACTGGAAGTCCCTCGTACCCTAAGATTAAAAGTTGGCGAAGGACTAGGGTTGTTGCTCTTGATATTCCTGTAAATCTTGCTGGACCTTGTTTTCGAACTCGGCCTGTTCCTGTTCCAGCTTCTCCTTCTTGGCTTCTTCGAACGCCTCGATCTCTTCTTCAGTCAGCCCGGACGTCTCATCGATTGCCGCGTCCATCGCCCGTTGTTCCTGGTCGCTGACTTGATACGGGTTCTGATCGAGTGGAATATCAATCACGCCTCCTTCGTGGCCACCGCAGCCAACAAAGGCGACTCCGGAAAGGCAGGCGAAAGTGCAAGTCGTCAAAAAGCGTCTCATGGTTAATCACCGGAAATTCAACAAACGCGAGTGGGAATCGCTCCATTGTAGCCTGTACGGGGCCGAAACCGCATGCCAAAGAGTGCGGTCGCACGCAAACCGGTTTGACGCTGCCGGGCCGAATCGAGTTCAATCCACCTTCAATTTCGCACGAAGAAATCTTGCCGTGGCGTTTTCGGCAAGCTTGGCGATCTGTTCGGGAGTCCCCTCGCCCATCAAATAACCGCCCTGGTCGCCGCCGGTGGGGCCCAGATCAACGATCCAGTCACAACAAACCAGCAGGTCAAAATCGTGCTCAATGACGATGACGGTGTTTCCGGCATCGACAAGCTGTTGCAGCACTGCAATCAATCGTTTGACGTCGTCGAAATGCAGCCCCGTCGTCGGCTCGTCCAACACATATAACGTTTTCCCCGTCGACTTCCGAGCCAATTCGGTTCCCAATTTGATCCGCTGGGCTTCACCGCCACTAAGCGTCGTACTGCCTTGTCCCAGGTGCATGTACCCCAATCCGACGGCCTGTAGCGAACTGAGTAGTCGGTGTAGCGTCGGAACGTTTTCGAAGAACTCCGACGCTTCGTCAATCGTCATCGCCAGCACATCGGCGACATTGGCGCCTTTGAATCGCACTTGCAACGTTTGTCGGTTGAACCGCTTGCCGCCGCATCGCGGACAGGAAACAAACAGGTCGCTCAAAAAGTTCATCTCGATGCGTTCGGCGCCCAGCCCTTTGCACAGTTCGCATCGCCCCGCTGTCGAATTGAAACTGAATCGGCTGGCATTGAAGCCTCGTGTTTTAGATTCACGCGTCGATGCAAAAACTTTTCGTATTTCATCCAGAGCCCCGCTGTAAGTTGCCGGGCATGATCGTGGACTTCGACCGATCGGGGCTTGGTCGATCGGCACCAGTTTGTCCAGATACTCGACGCCGGTCAGTTTTGAAAACTGCGGCGAGTCTGCGTCGGATTGGGGGATTTTGGTGCCGTGTTCGATTTGGTAAGCAACCGCCGGAAGCAGTGTGTCGCCGGCCAACGAACTTTTGCCGCTGCCCGAAACCCCGGTGATGACCGTGATCGCGTCTCTGGGGATGTCAACGTCCACCGACTTCAGGTTGTGGACGCGGGCGCCGCGAATTCGAATCGAGTTGGCTGATCGAGCTTTTGGCACCGAGACGTTGGCTGTGCGTAGAAAATGACGACGGAGTTGACCGTCGATTCAGGATCGGTCGGGGAACGTTTTTCCAGCCCTTCATTTTACGCGAACCGGCAATTTTTAATCTACTGCTTCGTCAATTCTTGCTTTTAGGGTACGACGGACTTCCAGTCCGTCGACCAGCGCCGGTGGCGTCTCAGGCGGCCTTGGCCATCCGCTTGGCGACACGCGGAGGAGGTTCACGCCAGCGACGATGCAGCCACCAGTACTGCTCGACCGCTTCGCCAACACTCTTTGCAAGTTGAGCGTTGTACCACTTGGTCAATGTCTCGACGGACGCGCAGTGACCCTCGGGGTCATCCAGCGGATCGACATAGCCCACACAGGCCGATTCAAACCTCATCGGCTGGCCGTCGATTCGGCGGGTGGTCCCGGCCATCATCGTCGCACCACTGCCAAGTGAAAACAGGGCCAGGGCTTTGTGGCACGATGCGGGAACACCCAGGAAATTCGTCCAACATCCTTTGGGGCCGGCATGCTGGTCGGCCAAGATTGCAAGTGTTCCGCCGTCGGAAAGGTGCTGGTCGACTTCCATCGCGCAGCCGTCTTTGTCCAGCATTCGTTGGCCCTTTGCACTGCGAAATCGGTGCACCCAAGCATCGACAAAGGGGTTGTCCAATCGTCGCGCGATCGTGGTTGATTCGCAACCCATCAATCCCACGGTGTAGCCGCCGATTTCGAAATTTCCGAAATGACCGGTCACCAACACCGTCGGCCGTTTGGACAGACAATTGCGCAAAATATCCGGACTATTTTTGAAGCGGACATATTGTTTCCAGTTGGTCAGATGCAACCGTCGTTGTGCCCACGCGATTTCACAGATCATCAGCAGCAAAGAGTGCCACATCGCCGCTTCAATCGCGCGGCACTGTGCTTGGCCGGCCTCGGGAAAAACCTGTGCCAGGTTCGCAGCCGTCGTTCGGTGGCGAACTTTCAGGTGCCTGGAAATCAAACCGGCCAATGTTCGGCAAATCGAATCGCCCATATCCAACGGGAGAGTTTGGATCACAGCGACGACCAGTCGAACAAAAACGTAGCTGGCGAAATGCTTGGCCGTCTGCCAGTGGTCTCGCCAGTGAATCGATCGGCGCGGGTCAAATTGTCGAAGTTTGCTGACCATCGCTCGGTGGCTTTTTACCTGTTGAATCGATCCGGTTACGAAAAACGCCGCGGACGTTGGCGAGCCGACTTTGGTCAGCATTCCTTACAACCCCAGCGTCTCACAGCCACAGTGCCTCCAGTTTGCCAGAAACGGTCCGGTGGACTCTAGATCGGTTTTGCCGACTTTCGGCCTCACGGGTGCCTCCTTGGCGGCCTGTCATAACCGGCGGGGCCGACAAAAAACGCCGAATCGCCGAATTTTTTCCCAATCGGCAATTTGATCGCAATGATGGTGGTTGTTCAATCGCAACCCGAAAGCGAACATGCCGCTGCCACAGTCTGGCGACCGATTGTCTCCCCGAGCCCAAGACCGATGAATTCCCCCCGCGATCCCCATTCCCCCTCCTCTCCCGCCGGGCATGACGGCGCCCAACACGGTGGTGACCAACACGATGGTCCCTGCGCGATCGTACTGGCCGCCGGAAAAGGGACCCGGATGAAAAGTGATTTGCCAAAAGTGCTCTGCCCCGTGGTTGGGAGAGCCATGATCCACTTTGTGATTGACGCCCTGGAGGCGGCCGGCATCCATCGTCAAATCGTGGTCGTGGGGTACGAGGCCGACGCGGTCAAATCGGAGCTTTCCAAACGCGACAACGCCAATATTCAATTTGCACTCCAAGCCGAGCAGCTTGGTACGGGACACGCCGTCCAGTGCTGCCGAGACCATTTGGCTGATCAAACCGGCCCCACGATCGTCGTCGCCGGAGACTCGCCGCTGATCCAGGCTGACAGTTTGAAGACGCTTCTAAAGCACTTCCAAGAAACGGAACCCGCACTGCTGCTGGGCACACTGGAAAAGAATGATCCGACCGGATTGGGACGGATCGTCCGCAACGAGGCGGGCGAGTTTATGGGAATCGTCGAACACAAGGACGCGACCGACGAACAATTACAGATCAAGGAGGTCAACATGAGCACCTACCTGTTCCGCACCCCTGATCTTTTGGACGCGCTGTCGATGTTAAAAAACAACAACGCACAATCCGAGTATTACCTAACCGACAGTGCGCGACTGCTTCGCGAATCAGGTCGCCCGGTCGCAGCGTTGGCCGCGCTGCAACCTTGTGAATCGCTGTCGATCAATAACCCCGAGGAACTTCAATTGGTCGACCAGCAAATGCGGGCGATGGGTTATGCGTGAGTTAAAAATTTTCAGCGGCAGAGCAAACCCCGACTTGGCACTTAAGATTTGCCGCCATTTGCATCTTGAACCCGCTGCCATTTCGTTGGGAAAATTTCCCGACGGTGAAAACTATTGCAAGCTGGATGAAGACGTACGCGGCCGCGACGTGTTCTTAGTCCAATCGACATGTCCGCCCGTCAATGACAACTTGTTTGAGTTGTTGGTGATGATCGATTGTTGCAAACGTGCCAGCGCCGAACGGGTCACGGCGGTGATCCCATACTACGGTTACGCGCGACAAGACCGGAAAGACGAAGGCCGTGTCCCGATCACCGCAAAGATGGTCGCCAACCTGATCGCCAGGGCGGGCGCGGATCGCGTGTTAACCATGGATTTGCATGCCGCCCAAATCCAAGGCTTCTTTGACGTTCCGGTCGATCACTTGTACGCCGCACCGGTATTGAACGAGCACTTCAGTAATCGAGGTTTGGCCGACGACAAAATTGTTGTCGTCAGTCCCGACGAAGGCAGTATCAAACGCGCGGTCGGACACGGAAAACGACTGGGCGGCTCATTGGCGATCGTCGACAAACGACGCACCAGCGCCACCGAGGTTCGGCAAAGCACCATCATTGGCGGACCGGTCGAAGGCAAGATTGCATTGATGTTCGACGACATGATCAGCACC
>JAGQPO010000651.1 GCA_020426665.1 Planctomycetales bacterium | reverse complement strand
GGTGAACGGGAGCCGCCAATGACGCGGGTTTTGAAATAGTATTTTTCTCGGCGGCGGCCCCGTTACGGCGGTCGTTCTGTCGTATTAAACATGAATTTTCCATACCAACTCCGAATCTTGAAATCAAAAGGAACCGAACATGGCGGCATTCTCGTATTGCTCTTCGGATGACGAAGGCGGCGATGAAGAATTGCGCGAGTTCTTGAGTGCGGGTCAAGTCGACCAGACGGTTCGCCATGCGATCCAGTCTTGCTGGATGGCTTTGCCAAAAGGAAGACGCAGCACTGATGAGCTTAAGCGTCAACTCAATCGCATGATCGACCGGGCGATTGAAGACATGGAAGAAGATCGAAAAGAATTCGGGATGTAACCACTAACAAGATCTTGACCAACAATGAATTTCACAGGAAAACGGGAATCGTGATTAAGGGGTTGATTGCGTGTCTTTCTCCCGTTGCCCGTAATTTCTGACGTTATCGAAAATCGAGTCTGTATCGCACGACATGAATAGACAAACTGTATCATTTGACTTCGGCAAGATAGAAACCGCGTTTGAATACGCGAATTTCGGTGGTGGCGTAAACGAAGCGTTTCTCGATCGGCAAAGTAGCCAATTGCTATATTTCTCTTCGCTGGGAGACTCTGATCCTGAGCCCGAAGATTTCGATGACGAATCCCGCTACATCCAGCTCCCTGACAAGCGTGATTTAGGGCTCGGAGCGGAACTTGTTCAGCAATTTGTCAGCACCACCGCGCCTGAACTGAGTGACGCGGTGCGAGACGCTTTTCGTCGACGCGGCGCCTTTCGGCGGTTTAAAGCTTTGCTCGAATCAAATGGTATGCTCGAAGCATGGTATCAATTCGAAGCAGATGCTGAGAAAGCGGCGTTGGTAAACTGGTGCCACGAAAACGACATTCAGCTGTCAACTTGATCTGATCCGGCGTAGGAATTCGATAACCATGCGATGATGACGGTAGTGATCATCAATCAAGATCCAGATCAAGAGTCCGTGAAGACGGGGTATATTGTCGGCCGGGACACCGACGATCCTGATCGTGAGATCGACGAACCATCCAGTACACACCAGCGGCGAAGTCGTGCTTGGTTTGAGTTCACGTTGGTCCGCCGCCGCTTGATCGCCAACGTTCGGACTGTCAATACAAACTAAAGGTGATACATGAATTACACAACAATACTCTCTTTGTGCTGTGCAGTCGCGGTGACATCTCATACTGCATTGGCTCAACAGCAGTCTCCAGAGCAATTGCAGTCTGTCCAACGGGAGAAGCTTGAACCTTTGGGGAAAATGAATGGTGCTTGGCGAGGCCAAGCGTGGATCATTCTTCCCAGCGGCGAAAAAATGGATTTCGTGCAAACCGAACGAGTTGGCCCAATGCTTGGCGGAACGGTAAAGGTCATCGAGGGCCGAGGGTATGATAAAGACGGGAAAGTGGTATTCAACGCGTTCGCGTCGTTGGCCTACGATGCGACCAATGAGTCCATCTCGATGCAATCATATGCGCAAGGGCGAGTCGGCAACTTTACCCTGAAGCCAACTGAGAAGGGATATTCATGGGAGATTTCTGCCGGCCCAGCAACCATTCGATATGTCGCGGAGATCACCGATGGGAAATGGTTTGAATATGGGGAACGGATCATACCTGGTCGCGATCCCTTTCGCTTTATCGAAATGACGTTGACGCGTGTTGGCGATACGGATTGGCCGGCGGCAGACCCCGTTCCAATGGTTGACACGACCCAGGACCGTTCCTAGGCCGCGAACCGGAGCACTCAGTTTAGCAAAACCTGAAATCAACGCTTTTCATTCGTGTCCGGTTTCTTCAGACGTTTTCGGAACGAACCGACGCTTGACACCGTCCACCAACTTTTTTCGCGAATTTCGATTCTTCCTTGGTTGCTTTCTCTACTGTAGTTCTGAAGTGTTGCCTAATGGGCTGTCAGGAAGTTTTGTGCGCAAGGTCTCCAAGTCACATGCTAATGTCTGGGTCGCACCGGCTAAGCCGGCTGTAATGTTTTTCGATACAGCAACCAGTATGCGGCGGGGATCACGACCAAAGTGAACAACGTTGACGTCAGGATTCCGAAGATGATCGCCCAAGCGAGCCCGGAAAAAACTGGATCCAGTGTGATGACCCAGTTAGCCAATAACGTGGTCCCGGCGGTCAACAAAATCGGCCTTGTTCGCACCGCGACGCTTCGGACGATGGACTCGCGCAGATCATGACCTTCCTCTTGGGCCAAGTGGATAAAGTCGATCAAAACAACGGAGTTGCGAACGACGATTCCTGCCAAGGCAATCATCCCGATAATCGCGGTCGCCGTAATAAATACGGGATTGGGGTGCCCGCCTACTGGGACATCCATGATGGTATTGAGCAACCAGAATCCTGGCATGATGCCGATCATGGATAACGGGATTGCGGACATGATCAAAACCGGCAGTGTGCGAGAACCGGTCTGAAACATCAACACCACATAAATCCCCAGCAGTGCGGTTCCGAACGCGATGCCGAGATCGCGAAAAACATCCAGCGTGATATCCCATTCTCCCTCACCGGCCCACTGAACTTGATAACCCGCCGGAATTGACCATGGCACGCCACCACCGGGAGAAATCCAAGACCGTTCGTTCAGTGGACGAGCGACTGCATTGACGTCTGCTTTCGCCGGGTCGTCAACCCTATCCCACAGAACGTCAATGATTGCGTCGGCCGGTGGTCGCCCCGCCATTTCGCCATAAACATAAACGACGCGTTTCAGGTTCTTGTGATAGATCGATTTGTCCTCGATCGATTCACGAAAGCTTCCCAGTGAACCCAATTGGACAACATTCCCACCGTCACCTTGAACGTAAACCTCCTCTAAATCATCCAGCGCCGATCGACTGTCGCGAGGCAGCCGCAATTCAACCCACAGCGGTTCGACCTCCTGTGGCAAGTGCAGGACCGTCGCTTTGTGTCCACTCAGAACTGCGGCGACGGTATCGGCAATGGTTTGAGTTGAGATACCAGAAAGCGCCGCTTTGGGGTTGTCCGTTTCAAACACATACCGAACCTGGTCTTCTTCGGCACTGACGTCCAAATCGACGACGCCAGGTTCGTGTTGCAGTCGTCGTTTGACCGCGTACGCCACATCAATTTGTTTTGAGTACTCGCCCTCGGGAGGTCCATAGACCTCGGCGGTAATGGTCGCCAAAACCGGTGGCCCCGGCGGAACTTCGACCAGTTTTATATTGGCCCCCATGGATTCGGCCAACTCGGTGATTTCATCGCGAATCCGAAGCAAGATTTCGTGTGACTGTTGAACCCTCTGTTCTTTGGCAAGCAGATTCACGCGGATGTCAGCGACATTTGTGCCCTTGCGGAGGAAATAGTGGCGCACCAAACCGTTGAAATCCATCGGCGAAGCTTCCCCAACAACAATTTCGTAATCCTTGACCTCGGATAGACCGCCCAGGAAACTTCCCAACCGCCGCGCAACGACATCCGTCCGTTCAAGCGTCGTGCTTTCCGGCATATCGATGACGATTTGAAACTCGTTCTTGTTGTCGTAGGGCAGCATCTTGACGGGCACCCAACGCATCACCGGCGGGGCCATTGCACCGGCGAACAAAAGTCCGATTCCGATCAAGACCGACCACGCGGCGAACCTGCCCTTTAAAATTGGCGAAAGGACAAACCGAGAGAGTCGGTACAACGGTTTTGTCGTCAGGTCATAACTTCCTTCGGCTTCTGACGAATCGTTGATTTGTTTTAGTGAGACCATCGCTAACCACGGCGTGATCAAGAACGCAACGACCGTGGAAACCGTCACGGTCAATGGGACATTCAAGGCCATCGGGGCCATGTACGGTCCCATCATTCCGGTAATAAACGCCAACGGCAGAAAGCTGACGATGATCGCGAGAGTGGAAAGAATCAATGCCGGACGAACTTCCTGGACGGCCCGCAACACGGATTGGCGGGGCGGAAAGATCTTCATCGTGAAATAGCGTGCGATGTTTTCCACGTCAGTAATCGGGTCGTCGACCAGCAATCCCAACGCCAAAATCAGCGCGAACATCGTGACGCGGTTGATTGAATAGCCGACCATTAAATTGACAAACAGCGTCAGGCTGTAGCAAACCGGAATTGCCAGCGCGATGACCAATGCAGGACGCCATCCCATCGTCAGCCCGATCAGTCCGATGACGGTCAAGACCGCAATCACAAGCCCTTCGATCAATTCGTTGACTTTCTCGTTGGCGGTTTCTCCGTAATCTCGCGTCACCCTGGAATGGACGCCGCTGGGCAGGTGGGTGGAAGCCAACTCATCCAACCTGGCCTCGACGGCTTTGGCGACGACCACGGCGTTTGCACCTTTTCGCTTCGCGACGGACAAATGCACCGCCGGATACAACGCGGTCTTGTCGGCATGTTGTGCGTCAGCCGCCCCGAAACCGATCCAGCTGTAACCTTCCGGTTCGGCAGGTCCATCGATCACACTGGCGACGTTCTTCAAATAGACCGGTCGGCCACCGGCAATATTGACGACGATACCGTTTAGATCATCAACGTTACGAATAAACGTTCCGGTTTCGACGTTGAATTGAGTGTTCTGTTGTTCGAAGCTGCCGTTGCGCGCGGTGACGTTGCTGACCTGCAGTGCGCGTGCGACCTGTAAAGGAGACGTGGCGTGGGCGGCAAGACGTTGTGCATCCAAGTTGATCGTGATACGACGCGGCCGCCCGCCGATAACTTCGACGCGATTCGTGTTAGGAATCGCCTGCAATTCCTTCTGAATCTCCTCCGCGATCCGCCGCAATTCATGATCACCATATCGCTGAGTATCGTCGGACCATAGCGTTGCAACGGCGATCGGAACATCGTCGACTTCGATCGGTTTAACAACCCAGGACTTGACGACCGGAGGAATCGTGTCGACCGATGAATTGATCTTGTTGTAAATCTTGACCAGCGAATCTTCGCGGTCTTCTCCGACATAGAATCTGACCGTCACGACGCATTGACCTGGAGACGACATCGAATAGACGAATTCGACGCCGTCGATTTGGTACAACAGCTTTTCCAATCGATCGGTCACCTGACGTTCAACCTCTTCGGCAGAAAGTCCGGGCGCCGATGCAAAGACATCTGCCATCGGGACGACAATCTGTGGCTCTTCCTCACGCGGGGTCAGCACCAAGGCGGCGGCCCCTAGGATCAATGAGACGAAGATCAATAGAACCGCCACATCGCCGCGCAAAAACATTGCGACGACGCGTGTCATCATTGGCTGACTTGCTTCGGATGTCTCGTCATTTCCGGTGCCAGGGTCATCACTTGCGTTCATCGTTGGCCTCCGTGCCAGTTTGCGTTCCAGACTGCGTGCCAGATGTCGATTCAGAATGCAGCACAACTCGATCGCCGGCTTCCAATCCACTTAATACTTCCTGGCGGCCGGGCATTCCCAGTTGCCCGATCTTGACGAGTCGCCGTTCAATCTTTCCATCGGCCAACACAACGTCAACAAATTCCAGTTGCCCCACCTGGACCAGCGCGTCGGTATTCAAACAGAGGTGTCGACGCTCACCCGCCGGAATCAATAGTCGTCCGAACATTCCTTCGTACAAGTCTGCGGATTTGGGAAGACTTGCCTTGACCAAGAACGATCGGCTGGGCGCATCGGCTTGGGGGACAATTTCGTCGATCGTCGCTTTGTATTCGCGATCCAAGGCATCGACGTAAACCGCCAATTCGTCGCCGACTTTCAATTTGACGGCAAGCTGTTCCATGACCGGTGATTCAAGCCGCAGTGATGTTGCGTCATAGATGATTAACAGCGGCATGCCAGGAGCCGCAATGTCACCCGGCTCTGCCAAGCGATCAACGATTCGGCCGCGTTTTGCTGCAAGAATCGTTGTGTAAGAAAGCATCGTCTCCAGTTCGGTCACGGCTTGCCGTGCACGGGCTTCGTCAGCAAGGGTGACCTGCACATCCCGTGACGCCGCGTCGAATTCCGATCGTGAAGCCGCGTTTTGCTCGGCGAGTGTCTTGATGCGGCTGAACTGGCTTTCAGCCTGCTGTCGGTTCGCGATCGCCGCGTCGAGCGATCGTTTCGCCTGGTCAAGTCTCGATTGATACTCTTTGTCGTCCAGCCGAATTAATACCTGGCCTTGTTCGACCTCATCCCCGGCGGCGACGTTCACTTGATTGATTGTTGCCATCACCTTCGATGCGACGACGGTGCGACTGGATGCCTTTAATGTCCCGATCGCTTCCTCGATAGTCGTTTTGTCGATCGAATGGACGATGTCGGTAGGTTCATTGCCAAGTCGCGGCACCGAGCGGTCACTGCGGCCCGGTTCAACCTTGTCTTCGAACATGCCCGAGAGCCAGCCGATCGTCAAGACGAGCACGACCAGACCGCCAGCCACTGTCCCCAAACGGCCGATTCCTTGGAACCACTTTCGCCACGGTTTATTTTTCACGTTTCTCAATCCTGTGTTGGCGTCGGAATTCATTTCAAGAGTGGAACATAGGCGTACCCGTCCGCCTGGAGGTTCACGATTACAGTCAGCGCGGAGACAGCCGTGTCGACGAAGACCGCGACGTCTTCCGGTTTGGCACCCTTGGAGATCAATGATTGGCCACAAACATACAATTGAACTCCGGATTCATGCAATTCGTGTAGAAGCTCAAGATTCGGATTGTCCTGGGTCTTGAACTTTTCCGAATACGCATCGGGGTTTAAAACAGCCAGTGTCGCGTCGCCATGAAAGACAACTGCGATTTGCGCGTTTGCGGGTTCCGCCCCGGCGCCGGCGTAGATGTTCAAATACTTAGCAACCTTTTCCAGTCCTTCGTTCAATGTTTTAACGTCACCGCCCTTGGTCAGGTCGACCAGCAGCTTGGTACCCGGACGCGGTTGCTGTGCCGCATCGGCAAGCCGAACGACGGGACCGTGATTTGCGATCATTCGGTACTTCGGTTCACCAGGCGGTGCCGCTTCAGCGCCGGGCACGGCGTGGTTTTTCATCGCTTCTGCAAAACCTCGGTCCACAAATCCAGAAACCGTCTTGGCGTGCTCCTTGATCAATTTGGCCACATAGGGATCATCCGATGTTTCCGTCACACGGACACCTTTGTCCGTATCTTCGTGCGACATTGCAATCTTTTTGGTGTGTCGAAACAATTCGGCAAATAACGGATCTCGCATTCGAATGGGGTTTGTGTTTTTGATTCGGTCCTCCATCCACAGGACATGCTCTTTGATCTTGTCTGCGATTTCCGGCGTGTCGGATTCCGTCAACGTCTCGACGCCATTGGGCAATTCTTTGACCGTTCGACGAATCTTCTCGTGATTCTGTAGTAGGAACTGGAACACTTCGTGATCGGCGTCGTGACGTTCATCGGGGCCATGTTGCCCATCGGTTTCATCACCGTGCCCCATCCCACGTCCCATTCCCCTGCCCATGCCGCGACCCATTCCGCGTCCCATTCCAGGGCCGGGACCAAAGCCGTGTCCTCCGCCCGGACCTTGGCCTCCACCAAAACCCGGCCCGCGTCCGCCACCGGGACCTTCTTGTGCAGGGGCGAGACCAGCAACACACAATCCGATCAAAAGGGCGACAAAAGAAAGCGAATTACGATTCATCAACAGATTCTCAATTAAAGGCGAGGTGGGCAAACGGTCGGGTGAGCCAAAGTGGTTCGCCCGCGTCTAACTGGACTGGGCCACTTGAAACCGAAAGAATTGGATGCCGATGTTGTTTCACTCGGCCAGAGTGGTCGACATGTGCTTGGCGATGTAAGCCGATTCACCCATGCGTTCCAACAAATCGATTTGCAACTCCAGCCAATTCATATGCTGTTCTTCATCCAACGCAATTCGTTCAAACAGCTGACGCGTTCCGATGTCGCGGTCTTCATTCGCCTGGATTGACGCGGTGGTATAGAATTCGATCGCACCACGTTCGTCGTCAAGATCCGTCTGGAACATCTCTTTCAACGTGTGCGCGCGGACGGGGGATTTTTCGAGATCCAGTTTTGCATCTCCCTTGAGAAACAGAATACGTTCCAAGAACTGGTCCGAATGCCCTAGTTCCTCCTGCATTTCCTGACGCATCATGTTTGCCAAAATCCCCATTCCCCAATCGTCCAGAACACGGGCATGGAGTTGATACTGGTGCATCGCAGTCAATTCCATTGATAGTGCTTTTTGCAAATTCTCGATCGTCTTTGTTTTTGTCATGGTTGATGGTCTCATTAGTCAGGGAAATCGTAAGTGTGCGTTTCTAGATACAATCAGAGCATCTCTTTTGTATCGTGTGACAACCGGGCACGATGAGTATCCATCGTGGCTGGGTGCATAAGGTTGTAGGTTCTTGTTCGGCAGCAATTTACGGACCGATTCTGGACAGCGGTATTCATTGTGATCTCCGATGATGGTTAATCTTCGGTTGACGAATATCCAAAAACCTGGTCGCCAAGAACTTAGCCGACCAATGCGGGGTCCAATTTAACACTCGGCAGGCCGGTGCTTTTCCAAGCCATGTATCCGCCGGTCAAGTTCACAACATCCTTGATTCCAGCGGCTTGCAGAACGCTCACTCCGATCGCAGACCGGGCACCGCTGCGGCATTGAACGACAATTTTTTTATCACCGGGAAGCTGATCGACGATCATCGGCAGTCGGCCCAGGAATCGGTGCGATGCTTGTTCGATGTGCCCTGCGTTCCACTCCTCCAAAGAACGAACATCGACCAAATCCACATCGCCCACTTCGATACTGTGGCACAGGTCCTCCGGAGTGCCGGTGGCATAAACTTCGGTCGCCTTGCCCGATGCTTGGACCAAACCGGCGTCGAACGCTCCCGCGATTTCTTCGACACCAATCTTATGTAACAAACGAGCGGCCTCTTCCAGCTGG
>JAGQPO010000019.1 GCA_020426665.1 Planctomycetales bacterium | reverse complement strand
AAGCGGGCTGGGGATGGCCCTCGGAGGTTTCGCAACGGGATTCGGTATTCTATTACTACTGTGGCTGATCGGCGGCGGCGGCGGCGGCGACGTCAAACTGATGGGCGCGGTCGGAGTTTGGCTTGGCGCTTTACCAACGCTGATCGTCTTCATCGCAAGCGCGGGGTTTGCGATTCTGTGTACGGTTGGGATCATCGTTTGGAACCAGATCAATAACCATCCAACTGCCTCGGAAAACTCGGCAGAGAGTCTTGGCGAAAGCTCCGATGAAAACACTCAACAGCGACCCTTGTTAAAGCAAACCGTTCCCTATGCGTTGCCGGTGGCAATGTCGATTTGGGCATTGCTTTTGTTTCACACGCTGGAAAACGCCAAACTTTAGGCGAACACCATCCCGCTGTGGCCCCATCTTTCGTACCGCTCTTTTCATGTAGCTTTGTCCGATGAGCAACGAACCAGCCAGTAAAATCAATTCGGGAACGATCTTGATCGCGTTCTTTGCGATCTTGATTGGCCTTGCGGGTGTCTATACCGTCCGGATCGCAATGGCGCAAACGCCACCGGCGGAACCGCCCACGCCGCCTCCGCCGCCCGCCGAAAAGCCGGCGCGGATCACTGTTCCGCTTGCCAGTCGAGACATCCCGGCCGGAACAAAAATCTCGCTCGATGATATTGCGTTGTACCGCATGACGCGACAAGAGATCTCGGAAACAATCGAAGCCAAAAACTTCATGACCAACCCCGACCAGATCATCGGCAAAATTGTCGGCGTGGATGTGAAACGGGGAAAAACGTTCGATACGAACAGACTACTACCGTCGGGAAAACTGCCAAATTTCCTGGACCGATTGAAACCCGGATTGCGCGCGGTAACAGTGTCGATGTCTCCGTCGAATGCGCTGCTTGGTTTTGCCGGGCCGGGTAACCGAGTCGACGTTCTATTTCATTACGGCCAGGACGGAGAAGCGGGCGGTGGTGCCGCAGCTGCGGGCGGAGCGAAGGGTGCACCATTCCTTCCTGGACACCATGATTTCAATCCCCCACGACGCCGTGACTACTATGGGAATACTATCGGGGGTAACGGCGGATTGGAGTCCGCTGAATTCGCCAACGCTACATCGACGCTAGTTCAGGACGTTGAAATCTTAGCTTTGGGTACTCAAAGTACACCAAGTGATCTGGCAAGCCCGTTGCCCGAAGAAGAACTTGTCAAAGTCACACTTGCCGTCGAACCGCGCCAAGCAGAATTTTTGCGAGTCGCATCGGGACACGGTGCTCTTTCGTTAACACTCCGTTCATCCCAAGATGATCAACAAGTCAATCTGGTGGATCCCGTCACTGTCCATCACATCATGGATGTTGATCACACGGTCCATGAAATGGAAATCTTTCGTGGGAAAAGTCTTACAAAGGTGACTTTCGGAACCGACCATTCCATCCGCCAACGCGTGTTTGCCTCCGACCGCAACCCGACGACACAGGATCATTCCACTGGGATGACACCGGTTTCAACCCAAGGATTCTATCCCTGGCCCTATCCGGGACCTCCCTTTCAAACGCCATGGGCAACGCATGTGCCTGGTAGTCCGTCGGCCGAAGCCAATTCGTCGGCGCAGACACAACGGGCGGCCGAAGGAACGTCACAGCAGGAGGCTGGAAAATAATGCTGGCTGAAGCGGTTGTTGCCGCCAGAAAATGGCAACCCTGTGAATCCAAAGTCGACGAGATTGCCTTTCAGGTCAAAAAACAAACAATTCATCAGCGGATCGTCGGAAGTCTTGACGTCGCGACGGCCCAGGAGATGCCGCCGGAACAACTTCTAAGCGAATTGCGATTGTATATCGATCTGTTCGATGAACACGTTGATCTGACTGAAGATGAATTGGATCGATTGCTTGGCGAACTGCCGTGGGAGATGTTCGGAACCGGTCCGCTGGAACCACTCCTCCGCGACCCTGGCATCAGCGATATTTTGGTGAACCACGCCCACGAAGTGTTCATCGAGCGGGATGGGATCCTTCAGCCGTCAACGATCCTGTTTGCAGACAACGTTCACCTGATGCGCGTGATCCAACGCATTGTCACACGCGTCGGACGTCGCATCGACGAATCTTGCCCGCTGGTCGACGCCCGCTTGGAAGACGGATCACGGGTCAATGCCATTATCCCACCGCTTTCACTGGACGGCCCCAAACTTTCCATTCGTCGCTTCGGAAAACTCCATACCAGTCTTGAACACCTGGTTGCAAACGGAACCCTGGGCGAACAGATGGCACGCTTTTTAAAAGCGGCCGTCAAGGCGCGTCAGAGTATTTTGATCTCCGGCGGAACCGGGTCTGGAAAGACGACAATGCTGAATGCACTTTCGTCATGTATCCCAGAAGACCAACGGATCATCACGATCGAAGATTCTGCCGAACTTATCCTTCAACATGGCCATGTAGCGCGTCTGGAAACACGACCGCCCAACAGTGAACGTTCCGGCGAATACAACCAAAGAGACCTCGTGCGAAATAGCCTGCGTATGCGGCCGGATCGAATCATCGTTGGGGAAGTCCGCGGCGGCGAGGCGCTTGACATGTTACAAGCAATGAACACCGGACACGAAGGCTGGCTAACCACGATCCACGCCAATGACACCGTCGACGCAGTCTCAAGATTGGAACTCATGATTGCGATGGCTGGACTGGAATTGCCCATTCCCGTTGTACGATCCTATATCTGCAGCGGTATCTCGCTGATCGTTCATTTGGCCCGGTTGCAAGGAGGTGCCAGACGTGTGATGCGAATTTCGGAATTGAATGCTTCCGGTGACGGATTGCAATTGACGGATGTCTTTTCGATGAAAAGCACGGGCATCGATGCACAGGGACGGTCGGCTGGAATCTTCGTTACGGGACAACGGCCAAAGTGCCTGGATTCATTCGCCGAGTACGGAATCGATTTCGACGAGTCGGTGTTCGAAAACCCGATGATCGGATCATGATCAAATGATTCAACCTTTCGACGTGTTCGTCTTTGCAGCATTCGCATCGTCCGTCGCCCTGCTCGCAACGGTCAGGAATCGATTTTTTACCGCACCCAATTCATCGGTCATACAACAACCGTTACTGCGTATGCGGCGAGACGTCCAGTTGCGACGTGAAAAGCGGCCGGACTCAATATCAACGAAAATCGATCAGTGGTTTGAAAGAGTACTGATTCGATCCGGCATCAAAATGGACCGATTGACGTGTATGATGTTGGTCGGTTGTGGAGCGACCGCCGCCGGCGCCACCGCGATGGTATTCGGACTTCCTCCCGCAATCTCGATTCTGATTGCAGCTGTCGTAATGCTGCTGGGAATCGTCGGGTTTTATGTCGCGATGGCCGTGCGAATGAATAAGTTCCGAAAGCTTTTTCCGGGCGCCCTCGAATTATTGGCAAGGGCGGTGCGCGCCGGAGAGAATCTGGAAAATGCTTTCGCGATCGTCGGCGAATCGAGCGAAGAGCCTGTCAAAAGTGAGCTTCTTCAGTGCGTCAGACAGATACGCATGGGATTGTCGCCAGACGTCGTGACCAACGATTTGGCTAGACGGATCGATTCTGTTGATGTTTATCTCCTGGCACACACCATTGCGATCCACCAAAAACTGGGTGGCCGACTTGCCGACGCAATGGAGCGGCTCTCGTCGGTGATTCGTCATCGATCCGTTTGCGAGAGCAAATTGAAGTCGATGACAAGTGTCGGGCGGTACTCTGTGATCGCGATCGTGATGATGGGATTGTTCATTTTGGTCTACATGTTTTCGGTGCAGCCACAATACATCGGAACGCTGGTGTCGTCTGATCTCGGGCATAAACTTCTCGCCTACGCGTTTGTATCCGAGTTCGTGGGATTGGCGTGGGTCGGATTGACATTGAAGTCGGATCTTTAATCGGCAAGTCCAGCCAGGGAGTCTCAACCAAGTGGAAGATTTAGCGTCGGCAGTTGTGTTTGCCGCGATCACAGTTCCAGCCTTTCTGGTGTTGAAAAAGCGGCCCGCCATTTCCGCCGGCTCGGTGGTTACAGCTCCCGGCCTGATTTCCGCACCAGTGTTTGGTGGCTTGACTGCGCCATTAGCCCGCTGTATTCCGTCAACAATTAAACAACGCAAGCATTTTGCGAAAGAACTTGTCGCGGCGGGTAATCACCACTTGAATGCCGTCGACAGCTTTTTGGCGAAACGCAATTTGGCCGTTCTGTCTGCGATCCTTACAGTCGTCGGGGCATTCACGCTGGGAATTGCGGACGACAACGAATTTATTGCAATCGTTGTCGGCGGCACCACTTGTTTAGTCGTCTATGCGGTTCCCCGTCTTGTTCTAAACGGCAAGGCGTCACGACGCACGCGTGAAATTGAAAGAGCTATCCCGGACGCACTTGATATGTTTGCGATGTCAATCAACGGCGGTTTGCCACTGACACGTGCCATTGAACAGGTCTCTTTGGAACTACGAGATATTTACCCCGCACTGGCCGAGGAACTTCGAATTGTTTGCCGACAGTCGGGGTCGGGGTCGCTTGAACAAGCGTTTGAATCGTTTTCAAGACGAATCGATATACCGGAGGTCATCGCCTGGTGCGCGACAATGCGTCAAAGTCAAAAACTCGGAGGCGAAATCGCCGACTCACTTCGAGAATATGCGAATCGAATTCGAATCGATCGCTACAACCGAGCTGAACACGCCGGTAACACCGCATCGCTGAAGCTGTTATTGCCTGTGGTGCTTTGTCTTGCCCCGCCGATCGGAATTCTGCTTGTTGGCCCAGCGGTGATTGAAATACGAGACTTTATCAACCGCGAAAAAGGACAAACGAAAGCGGCAATCGAACAGGTCAATGAGTCGATTCGAGCTGTTCCTGATGGTATCCGGTAGCCGCCACTCGGATTTTTAATTCTTCAAAAGCGCAATAGGCAACGGGAACCACAAACAGCGTGATGATCTCGACAGCCATGCCGCCAAAAACGGGCAAAGCCATTGCCCTAGCGACGTCGGCGCCACGGCCTGTCGCCACCAAAACCGGTACCAAGGCAACGAGAGTCGTTGCCGTGGTCATCAAACAGGGACGAATTCGTCGAGATCCGGCCTGGACGGTTGCGTCACGGATGCCATCGATTGTGTCAGGTTTGCGACGCATAAAAACTTGGTTCAGGTACGTTGCGATGACAACACCGTCGTCGACGGCGATGCCAAACAAAGCAATGAAACCGACCCAGACGGCAGTATTCATTTCAGTATTTGCGACGGCCAACAGGATCATCCCGCCCGCGAACGCTACCGGAATCCCGGAAAAGACAGCCAGCGTGATTCCCACGCGACGAAATTGCAGATAGATCACAACCAAATTGACGGCGACGACCAACGGAACCAACCACATCAAACGACCGTTGGCTTCGATCTGGTTACGAAAACTGCCAACCGCCTCAAGCGTGTAGCCCGACGGCAGAACCATCGGAGTCACCGAGTCGCTGTCCGAATCGGTGCCGCCGTCAGAGACTGCCGCCTGTTGTGCGCGGCGTAATTGATCTTGAATCGCATCGATCGATTCTAGATCGCCGGCGACGGAGCTGGTGGCAAACGAAACATACGCGACCAGACGTGCGTTTTCACTGTTGATTACGCCTGGTCCCCAAGTCGTCTCCAACGTCGCCAGGCCACCCAACGGAACGACCGCGCCGGAGTGTGTGACAACGGGCAATCGCTCCAGTTGCTCGATGCGCTCACGTAAATCTCGGTTGTATCGAAGTCGAACGGGGTAACGTTCTCTCCCTTCGACAGTGTTAATCAGGTTCATGCCGCCCAGTGCAGTCTCGATCACTTGATTGACCATTTGCGCCGTCATCCCATATCGTGATGCCGCTTCACGGTCGACAATGAATTCGATGTATGGCTTGCCCAATACGATATCCGGATTTACGGTTCCCGCGTCGACATAGGGAGATTGTTTCAATTGCTGTGCGACTTTCTTCGCCGAATCCGCGAGTTTGCCTAGGTGGTCTCCATAGATTCGAATCGCCATCGGAGCTTTGATGCCGCTTTGCAACATGACGACGCGTCCTTCGATAGGCTGCAGCGGCGACGCGGGGGTAACACCCGGAAGTGTGGCAACGCGATTGATTTCGTTCCAGATATCGCGCGCGGTGTACCCGGGCCTCCATGTGTCTCGGGACTTCAGAATCACATAGGTTTCAATCATCGCAGCCGGTGCGGGATCGAGCGCTGAATCGACGCGACCGATTTTGCCAAGCACGTCTTGAACTTCGGGAATCTGACAGATCATTGCGTCTTGTGTCTGCAATACCTGCATCGCCTGGCTGAAGCTCGCAGCCGGGTAAAGCGTCGGCATGTAAAACCAGCTGCCTTCGTCCAGTGCGATCCAATCGTCCGATTGCAATCCCGTAAACAAGTGTTTGGCCTTGGCATATCCAGGCAATTCGTTTGGACGGACTCCCAGGCGTTCCACGATGGTTTCTAACGGACGGAGCACCACGGACAAGCCGAGCCATCCACCAAGCCCAAGGATGACGATGCAAATTGGGATCGCAAAAAACCCCGCCTTGTGTCGCAACAGATTGGACAGAACCGGGCGATAGATACCAATAATCAAACGACTGACGATGCTTTCGTCCGACTGACGAAGACGCTCATGGGATAACATCCATGCGACCCCAAATCCGACGATGGACGACGCAACCGTTAACGCCCATGTCGGGACGTTCGTCACGCTAGAAATCCGAGGCGCCCACAGCAACGCCATCGTCGCCCCAAATAGCCCCGCCGTTGCCATCGCGGCACCAACTGCCCTGCGTCTTCTCCATCGACCACTTCGCAGAATCAATCTGCAAAGTGATGGGACAATGGTGACCGCTGCAATGAAGGCCGCAGAGATTGCAAAGGTCTTTGTCATCGCCAACGGCGCGAAAAGCCGGTAATCCCGACCGGTTAGAAAAAACACCGGCAAGAAGCTGACGATCGTCGTCGTTACCGCTGTCAATATCGCAGGTGCGACTTCAGCGACTGCCTGATAGATGACGTCTTCACGCGATTGAAGTACTTGATCCGTGGAAACGCGGGCGAGTTCCGGCGGTATGACACTATCTGCCAAACCACTCGACTGTTCACGGTCTCTCTCCCAATCCGCCAGGTGTTGGTAGACGTTCTCCGTCACGATGATCGCCATGTCAACAATCGTTCCAATGGCGATCGCGATTCCCGCCAACGACATGATGTTGGCACCAACTCCAAACGCTTTCATCATCACAAAAGAAAGCAAGACTGCGACCGGAAGTGTGACCGCGACAATACAGCTACTGCGGATGTGAAACAAAAACAGCAAGATGACGATCGCCGTGATAATGATCTCATCACGAAGAGCGGTCGACAATGTGTTGACCGTTTCGTCGATCAAACCTGTTCGGTCGTAGATGCCTTTAATCGTCACACCGCCCAGCGACGGTTGAATCTGAGTGATCTTTTCCTTCACTCGACTGATGACTTCCCGAGGGTTTTCACCGTACCGCATCACGACAACACCGCCAACTGATTCAGATCCGTTGTAGTCGAGTGCTCCGCGACGAAAATCAGGCCCCAGCTGGACCGCCGCGACATCTTTTATGCGAATCGGGACGCCGGATCGCTGCGAGATTACGGCCTGTTCGATATCACGAATTGCGGCCACCGTGTCACCGTCGCTACCCAAAAATCCTTTTCCGCGAACAATAAATTCCATCCCGCCGTTTTCGACGGTCTTGGCACCAACATCCAAGTTGCTGCCTCGGATCGCCGCGATCACTTGGTCCAGTGGTACGTCGTGAAAGCGAAGCTTGTCTGGATCGACCTCGATCTGATACTGCCGAATGTAGCCGCCGATCGACGCGACTTCACTTACTCCTTTGACGGACTGCAAATCATATTTCAGAACGAACTCTTGCAGACTGCGCAACTCCGCCAGGTTCATGCCGGACTCTGGCGGAACCAATACATAGTAAAACACCTGCCCCAAACCGGTCGCATCAGGCCCCAATTGAGGAACAACGCCTTCGGGTAACTGCGACGTTGCCGTTCCCAGTTGCTCCGACACACGACTGCGCGCCCAATAAAAATCGATATCGTCGGCAAACGTCACCTGGACAAAGCTGTAACCAAACATGCTTTTGCCACGCACCGCTTCCGCACCTGGCACAGCCAAAAGTGACACACTTAAGGGATAGGTAATTTGATCCTCGATATCCTTCGGTGACCGGCCAGGCCACGGTGTCAACACAATGACTTGGTTCTCACCAACATTCGGAATCGCGTCAATTGGTACTGATCGATAGCTGTACCAACCCGCCACGCTAGCCGCAGCGGTCAATAAACAAACCAACCAAGGTTCACGAACGCAAAATCGAAGAAGTTTATTTAGCATGCAAATTGTCCGGGGAATGCAAACGCAATCACTTGGATGTTGTCCGATTGGCATCGTCAACGATTTCACCACAGTTCAGCATTTCGTTACCCCAATACGGGTTGACCAACTTGTCGTCCAATTGGATCCAGTCGCCACCTCCTCCGGGTACCATGGGACAATGCATATGGACAAGCTTCTTCGAAGTCATTGGACTGCTTGCCAAGGCAGACAATCGCAGCATCGCGTGACTAAGCGGGCGAAACCCGGCTCGGATCTGTTCCAATGAACCGTCCATCCGGGACAAGGCCTGTTTGGCAAACCTTAACTGACGAAAGGCACTGTCCGACAACTCGGAAGTAACCAGTAATTCGTCGACCGCAGTCACCATTTCCTGGATCGCCGTGCCAGGAGGCGGATTGTCGGCCGCCAAAAATTGCTGGATGGCGAAGTAGGCGACATACGCTCGGTCGAACCGCCTTGCCGCTTCGCCACCGAGCATCACAGATTCGATTGGCGTCAACTTTAACGGCCCCATCGCATACATGTTTGCCTTTTCAGAGTCCATCAGTGATGGGTTGCCGGCCAGTTGCATTTGAGAGTCGATCAGAAAATTACCGTTGGTCGCCACGGACTCACCGCCCGCGAGTCCCTCGACGATGACGGCTCGGTCATCAGTCATCGGTCCAACAATCACTCTACGAATCTCGAATCGCCCCGGCTCTGATTCCACGTAGACCACTGAATCTTCGCCTGTCATTAACACGGCATCTCGCGGAACCGTCACCACCATTTGTTCCGGCAAAGGTTCATTGGCGAATCCAAGTTTCGTTGTTGGAATCAAGTCCATCCCGCAAATTGGACAGCTGCCGGGCTTGTCCCGGATGATCTGGGGGTGCATCGGACTGATGAACTTGTTGGCCAAATCTGGGTCATAGATGCGGTCCAGGTGTATTGCCGGCAAGTAAACTCGAGCCGTCGCATAGTCTCCTGGTTTCAATTGCCTGTCGGGGTTGGAGACTTCAACACGGACGGATACAGTCCTCTTTATCGGATCAACGGTCGGGTCGATGAACGCAACGCGTCCCGAGAAGATTTTCCCGGGCAATGAAGAGACCTCTGCCTGAACCTGTTGACCGAAACGAATTCGTGCCGCGTCATCCGGATACAAGTCCAACATCATCCAAACCGTGGATAAATCCGCGATGCGATAGATCTTATCGCCCGTTTTGATGTAGTCGCCTTCGACTGCGAATTTCTGGATCACGGTTCCACTGATTGGAGAGCGAACACGAATGCGGCTTTCGGCTTGCTGAGATTCTCTTAGATCGTCGACTTGCCTCTCGGTAAATCCCAATTCAATTAGCTTCTGCGCCGCGAACTCCAACAAGTTTGATGATCCGCCCAGTCGTTTCAATCCATTGCCTTGCACAGCAGTCAGGTATTCCACCTGAGCGGAATACAGCTCTGGGCTATAGATGAATGCCAAATCATCATCTTTCGAAACAGGCACACCGACATAGTCGGCATAAAGCTTCTCAATTCGTCCGTCAACATAGGCGCTGATTGTCGCCAATCGACTTTCGTCATATTGAATCATGCCAATCGTACGAATCGTCTGCGAGATTGGTCCCAATTCCGCTTCGACCGTTCGGATACCAGCCAAACGTCTCGCGGCCGGCTCGATCGTCACTGACATCGTATCGCGGTTGCTTGTTGCGATCACAGGCTCAAGACTCATCCCGCATATCGGACACCTGGACGGTTGGTTCTGGCGGATCTGGGGATGCATCGGGCAGGTATAGATGATTCCAGAATGTGCGGCCTTGGTTTCATCGGAACCGGTCGAAGTTGCGATCCAACCCTGGCGTTGTGCAACGCCTACGAAGATGACGCCGGCGGCAATCGAGACAACCACCATCGAAGCGTGGATGATCGCTCGCCAAAACCAATTCAGATCTCGAAGGACTCTCGCAAAATTCATCACCTTGGGCTCCCTTTCGTGAACGGCATCAACCTCGGTTGGAACTGTTGAAGTTGGAAATTGGTTTCCGATCGAATCGTTTTTGCATGGTTCAACCATGAATAGGCACTGGACATGAAACGGTGGACGACTGAAATTGTGGCACAGTGCCGATCGCGCAAGCGGCTGACCACCAATCGACGTCAGCCGACTCGCGCCAGCGCACGGGTGCATACGAGCGCCAAAACGGTGATTGACATCAACCGGCGCCACACCGGCACAAATCACGAAGGCACAGCTGCAAAGCGGAAACCGCTAAATTCGCCAGACGCAGAGAATGCGTTGAGAAAAATCGGCGCGACTACAGAGCAACTTTTCAAAACCCTGCGCGCGCATGTCCGGAACAGTCGGGCCGGCAAGTTCATCAAAACGAAGCAGAACGACGTGTGTAATACGCTCTCGATCCACCGAATCACACAGCCTTGCTTGTTCCATCGGCGGAAGGGAAACGCGACACAAACAATGCGCCCCCACCGATTCCTGCAACATCGCAGCCACAAAATCTATCGGCTCAATCCGAGACAATATCTTTGGCGCGTCAACCTTGTCATCGGTCACACCCTTGGAACAGCAACATCGTTTCGCGTCAGCAGCTGTCCGACAACAGCAACACCCATTGCAGACTCCCGATCGAGGGCCATCGCCTTTACTCACCGACTGCCAGTGGGCGAACGCCGAAAATGGATGTACCGAGAGCACCAATACCAGGCAAACTTTGACAACGGTACGGATTACTCGGCGACTCATGAAATGCCAGCAAAGGAAAGGACGGTGTTTCCGGCATATTTAGTATCACCGGCTGCCGACACAACTTCAAGGTGAAACTCCCGCATTTGATCCAACAGCATCCCCCCTCTTGTTTTCAATACCCGCGCGGGTGGTTGATAGAAAAAAACGTTTGAATGCGGAAACGCCAACGAAAACGCATACATACGTCCTCGGGACGACGCCGCAAAGGGAACGATACACTCAGGGACGAATCAATTGCCTGGAATCCACGCCGCGATGGCCAAACATGACACCACGCGAACCCAATGCTACTTAGGGCTTCGGAAACTCGTATCGCGGGCGGGCATTTCGACCAGGATCGTTGTTCTGGCAACCGGAGTGATGTTGGTTCCGGGGTGCCATTCGGGACCTCGAAAAATGGATTCGATTCCCGCCGGCCCGACACGAACCAGCGAACGATCGTCTACAGCAGCAATCTCGCAGGTTGCTTTTCAAGAAAACGTTGAAGCGGACATTCAATTCGACGGCGCGGAGCTTACTGATTTAGATTCGCTGATTGCAACTGCCCTCGCCACACATCCTGCGATCGCTGCCGCTGAGCACAAGGTCGCAGCGGCACGACACAGAATTCCCCAGGCGACTGCGCTCAGCGATCCAATGCTCGGCAACACGTTCTGGCCTATCCACAACCAGGCGCTTCAAACGGCGGCAGGACGCGTCGGGCATCAATTCTCGCTAACCCAGAACGTCCCTTGGCCTGAAAAGCGGGACGCCCTTGGAGCCGTGGCAACTCGCGAGGTCCAGGTCGCGATGGCTGAATTGGACCGCACGAAAAATGAAATCGTTGAAGCGGTGCGTCTGGCCTACTACGACCTTTGGTTGGCCGGGGAATTGATCCGCGTCGTGGACGAAAACTCCGAGCTTGTTGGCGATTTGATCTCCATCGCCGAGGCCCGTTACAGAACGGGAGGCAGCCGGCGAGACATTCTGCGTGCCGAGCTCGAAAACGATCGACTAGCCGACCAATTGATCGAGCTGCGGAAACAACAGGAACATTCGCGTGCCGCGCTCGGCGAACTTGTCCGCCAACCAACCAACTTTGTGCCTGAACCCGCCAGAGACCTGCAGATCGACGACGCGTTACCGGAATTGGAACTGACGATCGCTGATGCAGAACAATGCAATCCAACACTGCGAGGTATTGCGGCAGAGGTTGCCCGTGATCGGGCCAAAGAATCGCTCGCGTGTCTTCAGCAATATCCAGACTTTCAACTTGGCCTGGGCTACGGGATCGTCAGCGATAACGACGATGTCATCAGCCCGGTCGCAAACGGGCATGACAACATCAATTTTTCCATCGGCGTGACGCTTCCGATCTGGCGTGAAAAAATTAATGCAGGCGTTGGCGAAGCGGCACACATCCGCCGCAGCACCTCGCTGCGTCACGAAGCGGAATCCGATCGGTTGCGCAGTCAGTTGCGGCGTCAAATCGCTGACGCCTATGCGGCCCTCGAGCAACTTGAATTGTACCGTGATCGATTGATACCGCGCACGCTGCAAACCCTTGAAATCACGACAGCGGACTATCAAGGGGAAAAAGCTGACTTCACCGACGTCGTTGACATCTATCGCGAACTCTTGTTGCTTCACACACAGGTCGCCAGAAGCAAGGCAAAAATCGCGTCGGCACTCGCCAGAATAGATCGATCCGTTGGATGTTCGTTGGGATGTTCCCAATCAGTGTATTAACGGACGCTGACCAAAAACCAGTCGTTCTGGAAGCGACAACAGATCGACATGCGGAACGGTTAATTGCAGACGCCCGCGTTCAAGTTGGGTCATACGACGCTGCGACCAAGCCCGAACATCAACTGCATCGGTCATCGACGCAACGCGCCGAACGATTCCAGAAATCATCATCTTGATCATCTCCGATTGATCATCATTTAACTTCCAATCGCTCGCTTTCATCGTGACATGGCAACCGCGCCTTGACAGATTCTCGGCAAGGTAAGTTGCTGCATCCCTACCCAGCGATGGCCCAAACCCATGGTCAGAAATCCTGAATTGTTGAAGACAACCATTGATGGCTTCATCGTTCTGATCGAAAGGCGTCCATTCAGGCAGACCGCTTGATGTCATCGCAATCAATACCACAGATGTGAAGCAGCGACATGCAAACTCGTCGATCCACGCGGCTGAAACAAGGTCCAGAAACGCGGAGGCGGTGATCGCGATTCCAGGACCGCATGGAAGATGATCAAGTTGCTCGGCCAAGTTCACTTGCATGGCTTGAAACGTTGCCGCCGGAAATTCGCCGGCAGCCTTGCCTAACATCTCCGCGTCAACATCAATACCAATCCAGCGTTGCTGCGATGGAAACAGTTCACTCATGTATCGATAGTTCGCCCCGTTGCCACATCCCATATCAACAACAATGTCTTTGTCATCTACCGCCGATGCAAATTCACTCGCCAGATCCCGATTTCGAAAACGGCGATCTTGAACCTCCCTCGCCCCCAACCATTTGATTGTCTCTTCACTCACCGATGGATTTCTCTACTGCGATAGCAACGGGGAATGTAAAACGTGTTGGATCAGCAACAACGTGCCTCGGCAACAATACACACTGGGCATCAGTTTTCGCTGCCGGTTTGATCCGGCAAACTTGCCAGTACGGGCGTGTCGATCGTCGCGGCACCGGGCCGCACCGCGACCGTACGCATGCTCATTTCATCCGAATCAACGACCAACTGGGGCACGCGAGCGAGCAAAGCCAGCGCAACAAATCGACCTGCTGATGAAAGCGCAAAGACCACCAGGTAGCCGTGGAAACTCATTTCAAAATGATACAAAACCGCTCCGCCCAAAAGCGCTCCCGCAACCCATGCTGTCGTGTTGAGCAGATTGTAGATGGTCAAAACACTTGTTCGCTCGTCCTCCGCGATGGATTCAAAAAAGAGCAAAAAGAATGCGAGCTCGTACGCAGCCCAAAGGACTCCGCTGAACGCCTGGACCAGGGCCAGCCAAGCGTAGTGTTGCGAAACGCACCATCCAGCGCCCATCGGGACAATCCCGATTCCGCCAATCCATAGCAGGTTTCTGGCGCCGATTTTTTTTGCGATCCGCCCCCAAGCCGGCAGCGCAACGACCTTGGCAAGGAACGCGATCGAGAACAGTCCGGACAATTCAAAGTACGTAAACCCGAGTTGTTTTAACATGAACGGCGTAAAAAACGGTCCAGACATCTGCACAGCACCTTGGACGGCAAACAAATACACCAACAATTTCCCGCCGCTGCTGGCACGAAGATGATGAAAGATACGTCTCCACGAAATCGAACGCATGTTGTGGGGCAACGGAATCGGTTCGCTGTGTTTAAACAGCATCCACGCAGAGACAACGCGACACAGACACGCCAATCCGATAAGCACCGCGAACGCGATCAACCCACGTCCCAACGCTGCTTGCCACTGAAGCACCAAGCCGCCGATCAAAAACCCCAAGAATACACAGGCCTGGGAAACTCGCGTTCGGTTCGCAAAGTATCGAGAACGAATCGGCCGCGGAACCAGTGTTCCGATCCACGTGTTCCAAGCCGGACCGGTCGCCAACCCGGTTCCCCAATAGACCGAGACAACAGCGATCAGCATTCCTGCGCCGATTGATCCAACGAACGCCGCAATCACTAGCGGCACAAATGTCAGCGCTTGGGCAAACGCACAGATCACGACCCAACGCTGATGTGACCGCAGTATCCGCACAGCCAGCGGCGAGGCCAACTGCATCAACCCGCCGGCAATCAGCGGCACGCTGCTGACCATGCCCGAGGCCATTTCACTCAGCCCGATCGCGAGAGCAAACGCGGCGATATAGGTCTCGCCAAACCCAACCATCCCGCCAAATGCAGCGCCATCAATCATGCTGGCGCTCAAGTCCCCCCGCAACCGATTTGCCGAGGCGTTTTTCGATTCAGGAGGCGTTTTCACGATTTCCTCCACCGCGGCAGAGCGACATAGTCAACAAGAAGTGGCGGAATCGTGGATCACGAAACCCAACGACCACCGCAACGTTATGAAAACGCCGGCGGATCGGCAACGCCCCTGAAATCATTCTTGATTTGACGCCGCCATTTCCCAGGCTTTCACCGACACAGTGGACGGATTCGGTCCAGTATTCACCAACGAAACAAATCGTGAATCATTTCGCGTCGGCCAAATCCGCTGACTCATGCACTGCCGACCGTTCGCGAAAACCTCCAACATCGACCGGTCCAGATAAACCGTTAACTGCAGCGGTTCGTCCGATCGCAGGTTCAGTGGGGCATCCTGGCGCCTGACCGCCCGATCGGCGTCTTCGGGGTCCTTTGGCCGGAACAAACACCAACTTCGATAACGAATCGCGGGATCGAGGGTGGATTTTGAAAAGTCGATCGTCAATTGATTTGCGTCGCGATCATAGATGATCATCGTTTCTTCCGACTGATCCGGCGACTGCCGCACTTTGATGCCGCAAACTTGATGGTCGTCGGCAGGAAAACTAACCTGAATCTCTAAACTGTCACCGGCAACTTCAGACAATCGATGCTCCGCCCCGGATGCCAGCACTGTCGCGGGCAACGACACGGGATTGATCCGCAGCTGGTTTAATTCTGTCGGCGGCTCGATACGAAGTGCTCCGTCATCATCAAGTGAAAGAACCCGCGGCAAACTCATCACCCCCGTCGCACCAGAACTTCGTCGAACCGTTGCCGGTCGTTCGTCAAGGCACCACCCCCAAAGGATTCGACGCCCGAGGTGGTCGACCAATGTCTCAGGGGCGAAAAAACATCCGCCGGGCCAATTCATCCGCCCATGTGATTGGGGGGAAAACCGATCGTCCGCCCAATCCCCCAGAAAATAGCGAGCACCACGCATGTGACTGATGCACAACAGCATGTGACGCCCGCCGCCTGGGCCGTCTAGCGAGAAAAAGTCTGGGCACGACACGTCTTCGCCCTCCTGACTCCAGCGATCGGTCGGTAAGAACGGACCGACGTAATTCAGTTCATCCAAATTGGCGCCACGGAACAACGTCGGGGGTGCGCCGGTCCCAGGATTTCCGCCAAAGATCGCTCGATAACCATCGTCTTGCAACCATAGATGAGGATCCCATGAATCATATTTACCAAACGAGGCGTCTTCCGGCTTTGGAATCGGTACCATCGGATTTGCCGCAGACTTTTCCCAGTGAATCAACATGTCATCCGTCGACGTCGCACTGCAATTTCCGATGCCGACGCCGTGATAGATCAACGTCGGAATCCCATCGCGCGACACCAATGCATTGCCGCTAAAGATGCCGCGGTCTGGATCCGTTGGCGCAACGTCCAAGGCGGTTGGATGGTGCGTCCAATGGACCAAATCAACGCTCGAAGCGTGCCCCCAGCAATGAACGGTTGTCGGTTGTTCCGACTGATGTCGCTGGAAAATGTAAAAAAGGTGGTAGCGTCCTTTCCAATAAATTGCGCCGTTGGGATCGCCAGGCATGATATCGCCACCCTCGAAATGCATCAGGTGATAACGAGGTCGACTTGGATCGTTCATCAGCCTTGTGTCCAATTCTCGCGAGTGTCGAACCAGTTCATCGATCGGTGTTTGCGGTGCAGGAGCAACCCACGAATCAAACTTGTTTTTCGCTTGACGAACCGCATCGGTCCCACCCGTCAATGCAATCACCTCTTCGTCAGACAATGCGCGATTCCACACGACGGCGTGATCGATCCAGCAGACGAACGGGTTGTCCGACGCACCACCGGCGCCGATGCAAAGTGGGTGTTGATTACTTTGTCGCAACCGACCAGAGACTGGTTTGCGGTCGATCGCAACGCCGTCTACGAAAAACACCAACTCTTTTGAATCGTATCGCACCAACAAGTCGTGCCAGCGCGTCGAACCGATCTGCGCCAGCGGCACCATGACTTGGCCTGCCAACCCCGACCGTCCGTCTACGCCGATTTCACAACCGACCCGCATGCCGGCCTGACCACGATCAAAATCATGCGAGAAAAAATTGAAAATCAATTCGTCGTGGCCGCCACCGACGGTAAAAAAACCTCGCGTCGACCACAACGTATCCGCATCACATTTCACGCGAATCAACGCACTAAAGTGATCCCCTTGCAGTTTCAATTCGCCGTCAATGCCCTTGCCCGCATCGAACCAGCCCCCGGAAAGTTTGGCCGCGTAACCATCTCCTCCGCGAACCAATGATTGCTGGCGTTCGACGCCCGCCAACGGACTTCCTACGCTTGCCGCCCCATGAATCTGAAGTTTGCTGTTGCCCCCAGCCGAATCGTCCAGCGATTCAAAGTGCCAGCAGGCCACGGCGTCCGTCAAAACATCGCTCGGATCACTGGCACAACCTTGATCGGGAAAACAATAACAGCCAACCACGATCCAGACGAAAAATATCCATTTTGGTATCACGATGAAAATCCATGCTTGGGGATAGTGGAATCGTCATGCACAGCATGACCTACTTGCTTGCTGGCGCGTTAGTAGTAACGCCCAGCGAAACGCTGGACGTTGTCATTCAACTCGGCGGCCGTTGGACACCGAAACGTCGGAACCTTCCGCTAAAAAGGCCGAAGTCGGCGTCTGGCGTAAAGCCGTTTCGAATTGGCTGCCATAAAGTTCGGCCACATTGATTTCGATTTGCGGGTCAACGCACGACCAAACTCTCCATGCGGGGTGGGTCACCTGGTACTCCAGCGTACCGCCGTCTTTCTGGGCCGTGTAACCCCAATAGTGTTCCGCGATGAACTGTTCTTCGGATCCATCGGTCAACGCATTCGGATCGCCGACAGGTCGCACCGAGATGGAATTCCATTTTCCACGAAATTTCCAGCCATAACGAACGATCCGGTTTGCTTTTTCGCCCGACCCGACGTCCATCTTAATGACGTGTCGCGTGGGAACCGCAATGTACGGTTCGTTGTAAAACAGCCTCGCGGTCAGCGCAATGGCACGTTTCGGGACGATCTCCTTGACAAAAGCAACGGCGCGTTTCCAATCGCCATCTGTCTCATTCTCGTGGTCCTTGCGACGCACATAGAATCGCAAATTAATCTCGTCAAAATCACGGTGAAACGGGATCGGAATCCCCTTTAATCGAGTGTCCAGGAATCGAAATCCGACCAAGCTGACGTACGCCTGATCGTTCCAGAGATCCAATTCACAACCGCGTGGAACGAGTGGATCCAAGATTTCACGATCAACCGAATAATTGATCATCGTCAGGTAGCGCCATTGCGCAGACAAAAAAATCGGTCGGGGATTCGACGAGGTCACAGGTGCCACTATATGTTGTTGATCATTCGTTTAGAAAAAGCGATACAATAACCGTTCCGCACTGACGCCCCAATTCGGATATCATAGTACGACCATCGGACCGGCCATAATCATTCAGGAAACTTCGTTTATGAATCCGCTTCTTCGCATCTTCGGCATTGGCTTCGTCTTGTTCGGATTGGCTTGCTCCTGTCTTGCCGACGACGAACGCCCCAATATCATCTTGATCATGGTCGATGATATGGGTTGGTCTGATATCGGGTGTTATGGATCGGAAATCAGAACTCCCAATATCGATCGACTTGCATCCGAAGGAATGCTGTTTACCCAGTTTTACAATAATGCCAAATGCACAACCACGCGCGCATCATTGTTGACGGGACTCTACCCGCGAAACGGAGGGAGAGGACAACAGGAGTTGATTCAGAAGAACATGTTGACGCTTGGCGAGGCGATGCGGCATGCCGGATACGCCACGGGGATGTCCGGCAAATGGCACAACGGACGCAATGAAGGCAGCCGTCCGTTCGATCGCGGATTTGATGAAGCTTACGGGTTGTGGGACGGATGCTGCAATTTTTTCAATCCCAAGATTCGTGATCCAGAATTCAAAGGCGGCAAAGTACGTCCCTTCGGGCACAACGATCGCTACCTGGAATTCGACGATTTCCCGGACGACTACTACACCACGGACGCTTTCACCGACCATGCGATTGAAACGGTCAAACGACACGCCGCATCGGGAAAACCTTTCTTTCATTATTTGCCCTATACAGCCCCACACTACCCACTTCATGCCAAGCCGCAAGACATCGCCAAATACAAAGGCATGTACTCACAGGGTTGGGACGCGCTGCGTCAAAGTCGACTCGCGCGACAAAAAGAGCTAGGACTGATCGATGATCGCTGGTTGGTGATTGAACGTGACGACCGCGCACGTCCTTGGAACGAAGACAAGCAAATTGATCAACCATGGCAAGAGCTTCGTATGGAGGTCTACGCAGCGATGATCGATTCCGTCGACCAAAACATCGGCCGGTTGCTAAAGACCTTGGACGAAGTCGGTGTCAGTGACAATACACTTGTCCTGTTCCTGGCCGACAACGGCGGATGCGCCGAAACGCCCGGCGGCAATGATCCGAAACAGGTGCCCGGACCCAAAGAGTTTTATTCGCATGTCGGTCCCGGTTGGGCGACGGCTTCGAACACACCGTTCCGCCGCTACAAACAATATTGCCACGAGGGAGGAATCGCGACACCGCTTCTCGCCCGTTGGCCGAAAGCCATTGCGGCGGGATCTCGCACCAATCAGGTGGGGCATATCATCGATTTCTTACCGACGTTCCTTGAATTGTCCGACACGACATATCCGAAATCACATCCGGAATTTTTTGAAGAAACAATTCCCTTGGAGGGCAAATCGTTGCTTCCGATTTTCCAGGGCAATGAACGAACACCGCACGAGTACCTGTATTGGCACTGGGCAACCAACCGAGCCGTGCGAAAAGGTGATTGGAAATTGGCGTGGGACAAGCACGAAAAGACATGGGAGCTTTATGATTTGTCCATTGATCGCACCGAAGCCCATGACTTGGCTTCACAGCATCCGGATCTTGTCGATTCCCTGGTCGACAAATGGAACGCCTGGGCCAAAATGACGGATGTCATAGTCAAGCCATCGGACAAGTGAATCCAAGATCCGAGGATGGACTTTGGCTCGGATGGCAAAAAACTTGGGATTGCGAAGGTTACATTGGACGAAATAACGATCTACGACCGACTCGGCGGCGACGTCGGACTGCGGAAACTGGTTGACCGCTTCTATGACTTGATGTCGGAATTACCCGAGGCTGCACAGATCCGGACAATGCACCCCGATGATTTGACCGAATCGCGTAACAAACTGTTCAAGTTCCTGTCGGGGTTCTTCGGAGGCCCGTCGTTGTATATCCAAGAGTACGGCCATCCGATGCTGCGCGCGCGGCATCTGCCGTTTCCGATCGGTGACAGCCAGCGCGACCAATGGATCCTGTGCATGAATCGATCGATCGGCGAACTGGTCGACGACGAACGACTTGCCGAATACTTAAAAGCGACATTCCTGCGGACCGCGAACCATATGCGGAACTAAAACAATTGCCAAGCCTTGGATTCAAATTCCTTTTCCAGTTCCGGATCATTCGCCCGCGCAAGCAAGTCGTAGTACGCGTAGGGATACTTAAAAACGTGTCCGATTCCGAGTGTCTTCTCGCCGCGTTTCCGCCAGTACTCTGACTGATCGGGACGCAATTGACTGAACTTGTGATCGTCGATTTTTCGATCACCTGGCTGCGGGCCTTTTCGCGTCACCGTCACATACTTTCGAAACGCGGTGCGACATCCCTCCGCCCATTCCACGTCTCCCATCGCTGCCATTTCGATCAGTGATTGGCCGAAAGTCAGCATGTGGCCCGCAAACCCTTGCCCGAATCCGACAAACCGATCAATCGAATCGCTGGCCTCTTTCAAGACGTATTTCGACGCCGCAACAGAGTTACTGAAGGCGGGCGGATCGACATCATCGTCTGGTTTATCATCTCGCCACGGCGTAAACGACCGAATCAAACGGCAAACTCCGTCCACACGACCGCGAGTTGCTTTTTCCGGCATCATTCGAAACGCCTTAATCGCGTGCATTGCGAAAATGGCATCATGTCCGACCTGGCGTAACACTTCGCCGCCCTCGGCCAGTGCCTTTCCGACTTGTTCCGCCGCGTTCTCAACCGGGTCGCCCTCGGGAAACGGCTCACATAGTTTTGTCGGCGCCCAATTGCGATCGAACAGTTCGACAATTCGCGCCGCAGCGACATCATCGAAATCGTTGTCGACGCACATCATGTGAGCCGAAATCATCGCCGCGCCTCGATGTCCATCCGCAAAATAATTCATGTCCGCTGCACGGGCCAGTCCATTCAAACCCAGCAACACTAGACGCTTTTCAACGATATCAGGTTCGTCTGCTCGGACGGCGCACTGACCACCTGAATCCAATCGGCTGAGCATTCCGCCCAACAACGCTGCCGAACCGATTGAAAAGCGCCGACGGTCGATCGTATGGATCATCTTAAATCTTCCTTCTAATGCTTCGTCTACTTTTAATTTTAGGGTACGACGGACTTCCAGTCCGTCGAAAAACGTCGCTATCGACGGACTGGAAGTCTGTCGTAC
>JAGQPO010000650.1 GCA_020426665.1 Planctomycetales bacterium | reverse complement strand
TCGTGCCAAGTGCCGACATCTCTTCAAACAAACTGCTTTCCTGACCGGCCACCATCGTGGAATCAGGCGCGAAACTGTACGTAAGAGCACCTGGATCAAACCACGGCAGCGCATCGGAAACTCCAAGTCCCGCTCCATCAAGCATCGCACGCTGGCGCAGCAATTCGAACCGCAGCGACCGTTTGGCCGGGCGTTGTCGTCGTTCGAATCGGCAGGCTGGCCAATGCATCATTCAATAAAGTCCAGTGTCGTTCTTCCGCGGCTTCCCTTGATCAAGGGAGTAGAATGGGATCAATTCAAACCTCCGCCGCCCGAAACATCATCCACATTCTACTTCTCGTTGTATATTTTTGGCAGAGTCAAAATTGGTTTGAAAAAGCGTCAAACCTTCGTTGCCGGCGCTTTATAATCGAGAATTAATCTTACGGTCACGTCGGTCCGCCAATTCATCATCCAGCGGAGGATCGTTTTAGCCGGCGTTCGATGAGTAGAGCGATTCCGCTGCGCCAGCTTTTCAGCCCAGTCTTCTAACACGGGCATCGTATGTTCTTTGTATTTTAATAGCACTCGGATTTCATGCCACCAGGGCGAGTTGGGTTCGGCAAGTACCACGTCATAGCCACGGGCCACGGCATACTTGGCGTACCGTTGTGTTTCAAGATTCAATCCGTTGCCGCGATCAACAGCAATGGACAAGACGTTCGCATCGATTGCCTGAACAAATCGACCGTAATTCCAGTCCCGTGCCTCTTGTAATCGCCCCGCGTCGAAGGTGTACCGCTTCGTCGAATCGCCGACCTGGGTGTAAAAGAATTCATCGGTTTCAACGACAACACCTTTTTCCCCAGCCAGCTCTCTTGCGCGGGTGCTCTTGCCACAGCTGGGCAGGCCGCGCATCAGATAGACGACTCCACGATCGTGCAAGTCTGTCGATTGCCCGGCGTGACCGAGCGCGATCGCATCAAGAGCTTCGGCGAATTCAGGCCGAGTAAATGCGGCGTCAAACGGTAACTGACTGTCATCGTTCGGCATGATCATCGGGTGATCGCTAAACCCAATTGCTGCTTAACGGCGATCGTCATCGGATTCGCCAGCGGAGTTGTTGTTTAAGTCGTTGTGTTCAACCTCGTCGGTGTCGTCATCATCGCCTCCGCCGTCGGAGTGGCCATCGGAATGTCCGTCGGAGGATTCATCGTCGCCGCCGTCATCGGACCCGATTTCCCCGAGACTTCCGAGCGTCCCCGTGATGACGTCACCGATGGAAATCGGTGTCGTCGATGTCGCGTTTGCAATTACCTCTGGAACCGGAACGCTGCTGCCATCAAATTCCAACTCTAGTTTTCCGCGACCGTTTGCGTCGGTCTGGATTTGCCCGACCACGGTATCACCAACTGTCACATCCAAAGTCACATCCGGTTGTGCGCCTCGGATTCGGACCTGGAATTCAGCGCGACCGCTGGACTTGTACTCCAGCTCAATTCGTGCACGGACTTGGTCGGTGCCACTGATGACTTCGGCAGCATCTTTAGAGTCACCGGCATTGGCGCTGCGCGCCAAATGATTGATCACGCGGATCGCGTCATTAGGAGACGTCTGGCCATCATCATTGACGTCGTAGAACATCGAACTGATTCCGGCGTCAGCCGATTGGGCGTCAATGACAGTGCCCTCGTCTTCGTAAGATTGCCTGGCCAAAGCATTGATGATCGCCAGTGCGTCGCTGGCTTGGACCTGGCCGTCATCGTTGACGTCAACCGGCATCAGGAAGTTGTGTCCGGTGTCGGCGGCAAGTGGAAGTCGGGCCTCCATTTTTTCGAGCAGACTTCGCCTGCGGAGGTTCGTGCTTTTGTGGCGTTTTCGGGGAATCATCTTCAGCTCTGTTCAGGTGAAAAAACGTCTATCAAGACTGCTCTCACCGAACGAGAGTGGTTTCGAGCCGTCTCGTCCGCCAAAATTCTGTAGCTTTCATCAATCGAGGTTCCAGCACGGGAAAACTGTCGAGAAAATCGCCCGCAATAAACTGCGATCGGCCGCGTTTTGATCGCATTTCGATTCTGTTTTACGCCGATAATTGTCGTCGCCGCTGGGGGGATTCTTGCACCATTGGACCGGCACCCAGCCCTCTCAATCGCATTGCTCACTTTGCCCCCCCCCCGTTTGGAAGGGCAGGGAAGCTGCCACGCACCTCCCCAATACCCAAAAGCCGATGCATCCAACGAGTATCCCCGCCCCGTGTAAGCTCGCCCGACACGGTCGCACGTTTTGCGATTGGCAAAGGCGGATCCCGAATATCCCCGCCCCATGTCGGCTTGTCCGACATGGTCGTGCGTTCTTCGGTTAGCAAACGCCGGTAGCGAATGCCGGCTCCCCTGACCGGCTTGTCCGGCAGGAAGCAAAGTCTTCGGATACTCAGGCGTTTTCCAACCGACCGGCGACATCACCTGCGACATACGTCTCGGCGGTTTGCTGAAGTCCTATCGCCGCGCGGCTTGACGGACACCGTTCAGTTTCTGATCTGTCACGACTCTTCTCTGTGTAGCCTGCTGCCCTCAACACGCAATCGGCGTTACTTTTACGTTATGCATGCTCACGCCCAGCCTATGTTCGGTCGGAAACATGCTGCTTTCGGTCCATCGAATCACGCAAAACGTCAATCAATACGTTCGGATGATTTTTTTGACAACACGGCTTCAATCACCGCGTCGCGTGCAATCTTGCCGCATCAACATCGCG
>JAGQPO010000649.1 GCA_020426665.1 Planctomycetales bacterium | reverse complement strand
TGGGCAGGTGATGCGCAACGTCATGAGGCTGAATCTCCGGTTCGCTCCGAATGAACACTAAACCAATCATTAAATAACACTCAGAATATAACCTGACCGTCATCGAGCTGCATGGCGGAGTAGGCGCTATATGACAGCGAATTTCACAATCACTCTCCCACTGGAAGCTCTCTTGCGTCGAAGCGATAGGTGGCAATTTCCGTCTCGCTGTTTTACGTCGCGATGTAGCCGGCTTCCACCGAAAGAATCAACGGCTGCCCCAATTTTGACGTGGTGACCGCGACATAGTCAGGATCGCCTACGTCGATTCTGATTGTCGCTAGTGCCAAGCGACGATCGAGTGATCGCAATTTCCACACGCCTGCATCGTCTTGAGATTCTCGTGTTAAAAACATCTGTCCTGTAACGGATGGGACACAAGCGACCGCGGTTCCGATGCCCACACTTTGATCCTGGATCAAGTTGAGCGTTAAGACGCCAGCTTCGGTGTACAACCGGCTTCCGGATTCGTTCAGCAAGATGTAGTTCGGCGATTCCGGCCAGTTCAGCCATTGCGCGTGTGACTGACGGATCAGTATCACGCCACGGTTCTGGGGTTTACTTTGCGGTGCCCACGCGACAAACAGGCTCCCATCCGTCGAAGCGCGAAGCTGAAAGCCCTTGCTTGTCGGTTCGTCGGCAATTGTCAAGTGTTGAATGTCCATCGAAGGCAATTCAATCGTTGCCCATTGAGACGCCTCATCCGGATGGGGACTGTTGGCGAAACAAGCGGCCAATTGCTTATCATTCCCGGATCCCATCGCAATCTTTTTGACATATCCCCGGAGAGGCCACGCCGTTTCTAGCAAACGCTCACCGGTTCGAAGATCCCAGGTTTGGAACAGGCCAGAATCAGGAGCCACAACATGCAATTGCGTAGCCCCAGCGGCGAGTTCCACGTCGTCTTCGCCCAGAGGGATGGTCAATGAAACAAAGCGTTTGAAGAGGTCTACTACAACGACTTCGCGACGACCAAGCAAACTCGCGATCAAGAAACGTCCGCGTCCGCCGACACACGCCTTCTGGATGGGGGCCTCAAGTTCAATCGTCGACAATTGCGTTTCGATCTTCGGTAAATCCGATGGTGCTTGGCAACATGCCATGGAGCAATAGCAAATACCAAGCAGACAAATGACCAGATTCAACCACAATCTCGATCGTCGTCTAACGCAAGATGAGAAGGTCGAAACCATGGTTCTCCTCTTTTCCGTACTCGCTTTCGGCAACCACAACCACGCGATATTTTTGTTCCACAAGATCCGTCGGAACGTTCCAAGTCAATATGCCATTTTCATCCAACTCCATTCCATCGGGCGCAACCGGCAGACGATACGTGACCTTGCCGCGCGGGAGCGACTGCAGTTGGTACGACCAAAGACTACCGCGACGAATCCAGATTTGCGGTGACGATATCATAATCGGCCGCAATGATCGGAGATTCTTCAGCGCTGACAAAACATCCCATCGGTGAATCACAAACTCCATCGTCCGTGAATCAAAGCGAACCAGGCGATTGATATGAGGGATAAACCAAATCTGCTCGAGGTCCAGATTCGGCTGCGACAGGTACCTTTGTGGTTCGACCAATGGCAGATCGCTGAGAGTCGAGATTGACTCTGGCAGAAAACGGTGAAAGACCTGAGCATGGAACCGGAATTCATATTCAGGGCGAGAATTCGATCCAACTTGAAGCTTTTCGATCCTTGTATCGCAAAAGAACGGACCGGAGACCGCGGGAAAGACCACGCCACTCGATGCTCTTAACTGTTGTGGACGCCAGTAACGATCAAATGGACCAGTTTGGGAATAGAAGGACCGACCGTCGGATGACATCCTGGCGGAGAGAGAACGAGACCACCGCTTGGCGTAGGCTTGATAATCTTGTCCCGTGGGCACCAACGATACGACTTCGTTGTACCTGGACGCCAATAAGGTCGTGCCGTCTTCGGAAATCTCGCTCACCGTCGCAAGTGGAAGTCGCGAGATGGGTTGCTGTTTCGGATCATGCACCGGCGGCATCTCGAGCGACTCAAGAGTTTGACTGTCAAATCTGTGCCATTGACGCGATCCCTTGGCTTCGACAAGCAGCGGTCCACTGGACGCGGCCCCCAGCAACAGCAAACGCGATTCGCCTTCCAGCGGAACCTTGACCTGGTGTGAAACAGTAAGGTCGTCAAGTCGCCAGCGTGTGAGCGTCTGGTCAACCGGGTCATGAACGATGATACAATCCAACCCACCCACGAACTGAGTTCCCGTGTGGTGAGCGGGTAGCTGCGCAATCCGTTTTCCCGATTGCGTGCTGAGAATCGAAATGGAGCCCGGCTGACGAAACATTAACGCGCGTCCCTCAGCGGCAAGCCGAATTGCACTAGGCTTCGTCGCGACCTTCACCTTGATCGTTTCATCAGGCGGCTCGGTCAAACCTGTACTGGCCAACCAGCCTTTCGTCGGTGGGTCAATCAGCCATTTGGCGACCGCCCGCTTGCTGTCACGCATCGATCCGGTCTGGCCGGCGCCCCGGCCGGATCGTGAGGAACGAATCGTCAACTCCAGCCGATGAACCACCTGATTTTTACCCAAAGAGGCACGCAAATCGACATCGATGGTCATGTCCTTGCCAAGCTCTGGCGGTAACCAGCGAAGAACTCCATTTTCATCGACTGCCAATCCATCCGGGCCACCAACGACCTCAAAGATGGTCTCATCTTCTTCGCCGGCGAGCTGAAGATGGTGGGCAAAAGCTTGTCCTGCGTACACGATCAACTTCGAGGGTATTCTCAGTTCCATTCGCCTCGGATCATTCTTTGGCAGTATATCACCGGGACGCCTGCGATGCACGTTGATACGCCCGGCAACATCGTCCAACGTAACAATCACCCCTTCCCGCGAGTGAAGATGAACTCGCTGCGCGACCGGTAGGTGCGACTTGCCAGCTTCAAGCGTCACGCCTTCAACCTTGCCCAGTGGCTCAAGTTCTCCTTCGGTCATATAAAAAGCTTCCAGTTTGGTACCATCCTCAACAGGACGCATGCTCAGATAGAACGGTCCACTGTGATCATGAATCGTGATTTGGTTACCGGCTTCTCGCGTTCGTACCTGATCGATCGTCTCGGCACGAGTCTGCGCATTTCGCTGGTCAAGTGGAAGTCCCCAACCAAAGAGATAGCGACCCGTTTTCCCCGGCTGCATCGTGTTGATCCAGTCAACCTCGGTGCAAAATCGTCCGACAACGCGGCCCGGCTCCACACGCAACAGCAATCCTGATGGCGCTACGTAAAAGGTCGTCCCATCGTCGGATGCCGTTGCGAATGCCGGATGCCCCGCGCCGGCCGAATTGAAGGCCCGACCAACAAGCTCGATCTCGTCAACGATAGGTTTTAACGTCGCCAGATCCACGAGTCGGACTTCTTCCAGCGGCCAGCGACAAGGATTTGGGACCAACAGCAGCGGGCCGTCCGATGCGGCACCAAGCGTCGCGCTGCCGATATCCATTTCCAGGTCAACTGCGGAATCGGAGATTTTTTTGACATCTGGTAGTGTCCAACGTTGCAGCCGCTTCTCGACGGGGTCAATCAAGACCAGAACGCTTTTCCCCGCCGCATACGCTGTTGCACTCGACGGAAGCGGCACGTGGGCAATGATCTCACCGCGGACGACGTCAAAGACCGCCAGGCGATCTTCCAGTCGCAGAACCAAGAACCGGCCGCCGCCGCCAACGTCGACCTGCAGGATGCGTCCGATCCCTTCGACAGTCTGTTGCGTTTCGCGTCGATTCGTTCCGGACGTTGGCGTTTGTGCGGCACAAACACAGCACATCAGCCAAAACGCTGCAAGTCGAATTAGCTTCACACACATCGGCTGCAATCCTTTCACTCGGCAACTGCAACAGGCACGGTTTTCCTGATCGCTGCTTGCGGTATATCGATCAAGTAGATGTGGCTGAGGACGTCGGTCGCCAGATCAGGTCCGGTTGCCGAAACGAATGCAGTGACGGCAACTGGAACGCCGGACGGTTTTCGCGACGTGATTCTTTGGTACGCATCAGATACTCTACCGAGATAATTCTGCAAACGTGCCTTTGGGTCGTTTCCTTGTCCACGCACAGCCATAATCATTTTCCACTGATCGGCTGCAATTTCATCGATGTGCGACATGTCGATGGTGAACTGACCATCGTCGGATTCCATGATGACATCTTCACCACCTTTAAAGCCGGCAAGTTCAAGCTTAAACGATGTCGCGCCGGGAGCGTCGTATCGCACCTTGGGGGAACGTCCGTTGAGGACCATCGTTGATTGAACCGGGGCAATATGAAAGGGACGTGGCATCAGTGCATACAGTGGTTTGGCGTCCACCACAAACACCTTGCCGGCGCAGACCACATAGATGCTATCTTTGGTATACGCGATATCCTGCATTCTGCTGTCCGAACTCAAATACTTCGGCCGCGGCATTAACAAAATTCGATGCAGTTCCAAATCATTAACCAATGATCGAAACACTAAATCACAGCTGCCGTTACTGATTTCCAACGCAATGTTAGCGGGCAAATGAAAGGAGTCGTAATTGGTCTTGTCTCGCCAATCATTGCGTTGCACTTTGATTGTCTTCGGCAAATCACAGACGAAACCTTGGTAGATCTGTTGGGACTTGGTGTAGCCGAACGTTGGGGATGTCAGTCCACGCCCGAGGGAAGCGAACGGCTCGGATCGGTAGATCAACCGGCGCGTTTTCATTTCCGGATCCCAGAGTACGCCATCGAATGTCCATCCCTCCGCAACGCGTCGGCCAGCCAACGCGTCGGAGACCGCGTGTGTTGTCCCATTCAGCTTGATCGGAGTCAGGTCCGGCAGAGTGCAGTAGGTCCAGCGATCTGAATCTACGAAGCCAACCACTTTGCCACCAATTGACACCATCCTTCCACGCGCCGCATCGGCTTGGCCGGCGAAGTTGAGGTCAGAGAGTCGCAGACGCGTGACCTTTGAGCCTCCGCTATCGTTGGGCTCGGAAAAGAGCAACTCATTTCGGCAAATTTCAAGCTGGTTTACGGGGAAAGCGACGGATTTACTGGCCACCAACTCCTTTGAGCGAGTATCAAATACGGCGATTTCGCTGGCCGCGTTCCGGGCTCGAACCTCATCATCCGGTCTTTCGGTAGTCGGCCGATGACCGTGGATTGCGATCAAGCTTTCGTCGTTCGCGGCACTAATTCCATCGACGAAGAAGTCGACCGGCAGGGTGTCGGTGGTACGTCGTTCGACGTGAACATCCCAACGGGTGAGATGCGTGGCATTACCTTTTTTGATCTTGGCGACAAACGTCTGTTTCCCACTCTGACCCGCTGTTGGTTCCCAACGAAATTGATGCCCCTGGATCGTTGCGCCCCTTGCATCCAGGAGTTCTATCGTCGCATCTTCCGCACCTACCGGTATGTCAAATTCGATGACGTCACCGATGGTCCCGCGTGCCAACGGCGTTTTGTCCAACAGCAATCTTGGTTCGGGCGGCAAGTCAAACGCTGCATACGGGATACTCAGCAAATCGGGCCCCGCAATCAGCAAACGCTTGCGTACATCGTCGGCAATCAATTTGCATCGGAAGACATCGCTCCAATTACTAAACCGACCGTTACCGCCTCGACTACTAAGAATTCGTCGAAGATGGTTTTCGATGCCTCGGGGATTCCGATGATGATCTGCGATCCCATCCAGAGGGATCCATGGCGTTGGCAGCGCAAATCGCTTGATTGTTTTTCCGTCGTTCAACGAAGCGAGAATCAGTTCTGTTTGAAAAATCCCGAACATCCAAGAGTTGTCAACGGAGACCGCTTCCGGGATCGTGGCAAATTCGCCGAGTTGATGTGCAAAATCCGAAGAATAGATTTCGTTTCGAAGCGCTACGAAGCGGCCCAGCGGATCGACAAACGGCGTTGGTGATGCGTGGTCGTATTTGGTGACACCATGCTCGACGTGAGACCAACCGCGCTGGTCTGCTAGTTCGACAGAGATTGGCCCCCGCCAATTGCGGACGACCCATGTGCCGTCGTACGTCGCATGCCCCGCTCCTGTGCTGCTGGGCCACGTTTTGACAATCTCCATTGTGTCCACGTTGATTTGATAACTGCTTCCTCGGTTAACGAACGCAAATGCAAAGTCAACTTGGGGATCCTTGGGACAAGTTGCGTATGCCCCATTTTCGTCGGGCAAAGGGATCTTTTTGAGAAACTCTAAAGTCTGTGCGTCGATAAACGCGACTCCGGAAGGGTTCCCATAGGAGACCACAAACTTGCCGCCGTTGGGACGAGGTTTATAGTCCACACCGATAACGTCACCCGACAATTTGACCAACTTGACAGACTCTTTCCCCCCTCCGTTTTCAATTGCATCGTTGGTGAGAAATCCGACCTCGCGTTTCCAAGGTCCTACAATCGCTAACGTGCCGAACTCGGGCGCATAAGAGAAGCAAGGTACATATTTGTCATCGACATAAGTTCGACGATCTTCATCGGTGAATTCCTTTTGAGGAAGCGAAAGTTTGAAGAACGGAGCGAAGGGCTCACCGGCAAAGGGATTGTCACTTGCACCGGCCTGGCCGTCACTTGACGACGTCGAAGCAGCAACTTGCTGGTCTTCAGGCGACGTTGTGCCGGAGACGTCGCCCGTATTGTCACCGACCGGCGTTGTGTTCACCCCCGAATTATTCGCTAGCTCGTCGACTTCCTGAGCAAGCGATTCTGACTCGGCGACAGCGTGAGAATCAGAATGTTTATTCGCCACACGTACAGATTGGGATTGGCCTATCGCCAACCAGATCAGGATCAGCACCAGGCTGCCAAGTCCCATCACAAGGCTTGCCGAACCTAAGAACACATACAGCGGATTGGCAATGAACGTGAGCGTGGAGGATTGCTGATTCGATTGCGGGCGATTGGACATGGAGTGGAAAATATTAAAGAGTAATCTGCCGGCCTGCGGTGGCCATCCGGGGTATCATACCAAACCCTTATCGTTGACTGCGAATCGATCTTCATCCATGCAATGCACCACCATCAGGTGAAATGGATCGCGAGGGTTGTAAAGAATCACGCAAGAGGATTGAGGGTTAGCGTTTCTATTGCTCGGTGTCGGCAATAAATATCTGATGTAGTTGCGGGCTACTTGATGAACGACTGCTTGGATCCTTTTTCGCTCCCGGGATCGGCCCCATCTTTTTTAGTCCCAAATCATAGGTAAATAACGATGACGGCTGGTTGTAACCTTCTTCTTCTTCCTGAACCATTTCGTAAGGAAGCTTGTTCTCGGTCAAACGGATGTCACTTGGCTTTGTCCATTCGGATACCTGGTCCGCTCGTTTAATAACACCAATGACGTGGCCGCGAAATTGGTTGGCACCAATCTCCGACTGTCGAATGAGCCGGCCGGGAGGGAACAACGTCTGATCACCAGACAAGATTTCTAGCGACGAGCGTCCCTGCATCGTGACGTCGGTGTCCGTGACGTATTGGTGAGGCATGCACGGGATCAGTTGACGGTTATGTGCGCTATCCCACGGTTCATCCAACCGGAAAAGCGAAAACAGCTCGGTATATCCCAACGAAGGCAGCAACAAGACTCGCCAACTGAGCAACGGAGTTCCAGATGGACCATCGATCGCATTTGGCATCAGGAATCCGTGCTTCCAACGAAATTCCTTGATTTTATCAAACACTTCCTCTCGGTCACGTTCCCGTTCGTTAGCGTCAATCGATTGTTGATAAATCTGATGAAGTTGCACGAGTGAATCGGGAGCGAATTCATACGGATAATAGTTTGAGCGACGACCTTCGACCTGCATCTCGATATGGTCTCTCGTGACGCTTGAAATAGTTCCCGTGACCGATTCTTGATTTGCCAATTTTAAAGTAACAGGTGTTCTTTGTTGCAGCGACCGCCCCACGGTTGGCAATGCATGCACGAGGGCACGATGCTTGAGCGACAATTCCTCTAGGCCGTCATCTAATTTGAATCGCCGCAAATGCTGAAAGTAGTCTTTTCTAAGGTCGCCCGTTGATTTCGAAATCTCAATCGTTTGCAACGAATCAAAATCGGGATTAATCCTGAGCGGGCGATCGGATGGTACCCCTGAGTTTGATTGCGATGAACTTTGCTGTGGCTTGGACCGCACCTCAAGCTGGGACGTGTCTTTGATTTGAGCCAACATGCCCCTGACGGGGATCTCCAGAGCAAACGTATGCTGAAGATAGCTGCGTTGTCCCTTGCTGTCGCTGACGTTGATGTCGAGCGTGACAGCCAGCGGAAATTCCTTGAACGTCACCTTCGAGTATCGGCTGCAGGCCTGTGACGCAAGTTCGCGGTAGCTTTTGATTGCATCAGCGAGATCGCGACCGTGAACCTCTGGAATGCTCAACATTCCTCTGATCCTACGTAGACTATCATGGTCGTTTCGCATGATCACCTCCGTGAGTGCCTCACCGTCGAGCGTCCCAACTCCGGTCCGCTCATTGAACTGAAATAATTCAGCCGCCCCGTGAAGGTCCTTGAATTGAGATTCAATTTGATATGGCGGTGTCCCTCCAGAAAGATCAAATTGAAAACGGCTTTTACGTTGCCCAGACGCAATGATCGGCAGGTCTCTGCCGGTAATCCGCAAGGGTTTTTCTTCGGCCGGACGCTGATCGGGCGCGTTCGGCCGACTGAACAAGCCAACTTCGTACGGATGCACGAGGAACACGGCACTGCCCAGCCTGATTGAAACGCACTCTCCCGCCACACTCACCACGGGATCACGGTCCTTTTTACCGTAAATCAGGGTGGTGCTTCCATTGCCCAGTGCGAGTCCGTCGTCCGTTTTGTTGACGGTTACTTTCACTCCATCCAATTCCGCATCATCGCGCACGTGCGACCCGACTTCTGATTGGATGTCACGAATTGGAGTTCCGCGAAGGTCGACCAGGTTTGGCAGTTGGCGGAAATGATGAAATTGATTATTCGAGTCAAACACCGCCGCACCGAGTTGAACGAAGCCGTCCTTTGAAACGATTCTTGCCGGGTGGCTTGGGTCGTCGATTGGACCAACCGCTTCAGCGAGTGACAGGTCACTCCGATTAAAGTACGTCAAGTGTGATTCATTCCGGATCACCAATTTGTCGCCCAGCAATCGCAGACTGTCATAGATGCGTGGTGGTGAGGTTCGACGGCGAAGGTGTAAATTGGGTACACCACAGAAATAGCGTGCCTTCGACCTGAGCGTCGTTGCGTCAAAGACATTCAATTCGTAGGTACTCATCAGCAAATAAATCTCGGACTGATCAAAGCAACAGTCACGAACAGTCCCGACAATTAAATCATCGCCGATCCGGTATTCACGTGACTTGGTGTCGATGATTGCAAATCGATGCTGATCGTTTGCTCCGGTGGCGGATACTGCCAGACAGCGCGTTCCGTCGTCCGACAGAAAGCTATCTGCTACTGCGAAAGGCAGATCGACGCCGAGTTCGCTCACAAAGACGGCTACTTTTTGATCGGAGATATCGGGCCCTGCCTTGCACCGAAAAACCAGATCATGATGACCGATTTGATCGTACGTCGGGGTCCAGCTGAATCGATTGTCGCTAAGCACCGCACCATCAGGCGCTGCGTACAACGAGAACTCAACACCCGGGGCCGCGTGGACGGTCGCTTCGACCGGTTCACTCGGCCGCACGACGGGCGGAACATCGACTTGAACTCCCAGCAAAGGTTCGTCGGGGATATTTAGCCTTTCCAATGGGATGCTCGAAAGTGCGTTTGCCGTCACGAGAAAGAACCGATTGTTGTTTTTGTCCACATACCCCAGCGTGTTGTGCTGCTGGCGTTTTTGATCCGAGTCGGACATCGGCATCACGCCTCGGGTTTCAAGACTCTCACGATGGACAAGCGACAACTCATTGTCGATGATAAAAATCGTCCACGGGGAATCGGGCACGTATGCCAACAGAATCCCCTTGACTCGATTGTCATGATTCGCGTTTGCTTGAACCACAGTCACGCCGTCCCACTTGCGAAACTGATCACTTTGTTTCCAATACGTGTCGGTCGGATCCATCGGCAGATGGCCTGCCCGCCGCACACTCTCTATTGCCCCGTAGCCGCCGCCGAATGTTGCGGGGTAACTGAACGTCGGGTATTGCCCAAAAACCATTCGCCCGGATGGACTCACGCCATGCATTTCTCGCATGGACGATATGCCGATTGGTCTCTCTTCAGCGTAGGGGCTGAGTACAATCTCGGACGCCGCGGTGTAGAACCGACGGTCGCGAGGGCTTTCTGAACTATACAGCCCAGGTCGACTCACCGAGATCGGGTTGGCAATCTCGTCTGGTTCATCAAACAATTCCGCGGTTTCCGCATCGTAGACCCACACGTTCTTGCCGTCACTGGTCAACAGTAGCGTGCGGTCTTTCCATGGCTTGAAAACCAAATATTCGGCACCCTCGTCAAACTTCGATTCCAAACGCGCGATCGCGTTCTTGTTGCCGGCAAAGAAACCAGCACGATAGATGGAAATCTGTTTGTCGCCGTCGGCCAATGCGACGTCGCCGGTTCGTTGATCAAAGGCGACAATGGGCATGAAGCTCTTGTTGGTTCCAATACTCGATGTATGAATTGTTCCTGTGAAACCAGATGCGTTCGCAGGCGAGCGTTCAGATTCTAGAGATTCACTTTGTTGAACCGCATCGACGCCGCTTTCGACATTTCCGTAGCTTGCCGCCGTCTTTACATCGTTTTGACCACTAGTTCCTCCAGCTTCAGACGACCTAACTTGAGCTCCGGTCGAACGCGTCGATTGCTGATTTTCCTGCTCCTGTGTCGACGATGGCGAGCCGCGATCCGGGGTCTCAGCGGTGTCTTCGGGAATTGCTCGCTGGCCAGGAATATTCTGAGCGACTGGGGTTGAACGATCATCGCGTCCGACCAAAAGCACGCCCATCACGACAAAGCCAAGAACCAATGACGTAGCTGACGCGATTCCTGCGGCAATGACCCCTGGTGACAGCCGCGCCGATTCACTCGCATCGCTCTCGGCGCTCTGCCGTGCATGTCCAGCCGGAACCGGACGTGCTGGGGCTTTATCGTGAGAAGAGGCTGATACGTTCGTTGCACGCGGCAACTGACCGCTAGCCGGGAACTCCGGAAGCGACTCAAAAGGATTTTCCGTCGCCAGTGCCGCCAGCGAATGGTCCGCAGCTGGGATCTCCACCGGTGGCAATTCCGCAAACGGATCATCAGCCGCCTGAAATTGCACCTCCGAATGCTCAGAAGTGTTTGTTGGGATCGCCACGCCTGGAACGTCTTCGATCAAATGATCGAGGGACAGGTCGATGACTTCTTCGACGGCTTCTTCGACGGTGGGAATCGGAACAGCAACGATATCGCCGCATTTCGGGCACTTGATTCTCTTTCCCGCAACCTCGTCTCGGGCCGCCAAACGATGTCCGTTGCTACATTGAATCTTGATGCTCACCTGTCACCTCGTTGTTCACGTTTTTGGCTTGCTTTTCGTTGAAGTTCTTCGAACGCTTCGTGATCTCGCTCCAGCGCTTGGACAACCAGCTCTTTTGGCACTTCGTACAACACATCATGGACCAGCCCGGTGGTCTTAAGGTCTTCGCGTTGGGCATCAACAAGCACCTGGATCGGGAGCGCGACGCCGCTTGCTTCACGACCGACAACTTGCATAAAGAAAATTTGGCTGGCTTCGATTGCTTTCTGCAGAGCGGTTCGTCTCTCCTCAATCGGAAACCTGCGGCTGGCAACGGATCTGACAAATGAATCCGCCATCGCCGAAATATTAGCTTCCAACTCAAAAGTGAACACACCGTCATCCGACCTCAGGGCAATCGGTTTCACGTTCTCTTTGATACGAAGCGCGTATCGCTGGGCGCCTTCAGCTGTGTATTTCAACGTGATCTTCTGTCCGGATACTGCAGCGAACGCCGTTTGAGTCGGTATGACATGAAATGGCGCCGTGGGCGGTGGAAACTCTTTCCGGTCAATGAAATAGAGTCGGCCATCGTATCCCACTCGAACGACATCCGCAGTCGCTGACACATAGACGTAATTCCTCTGCGGTACGTTGTGTCCCACATGTTTTTTCAATCGCTTGACAACCAGCTTCGATGCGACTTCGCCGTCAAGCGTTGATGAAATCAAAGCGACGTCGCCTTTTTCCACCGCGCCTTTCAGGAGCTCAGGTGCAAAAACATGCGCCCCCTGACGAGTCGCGTTCTCCAATTGGTTGTTCTTGAAATGGGACACACGTGCTGGGAATGGATGCCAGAACCCAATCCCAGGACCGTCGTTATCCGAAGACCCGAATATCTCGTTCCGTGTATAGGCTGGCCAAATCAGTAGCCGTGGTTTATTCGTTGATCGATCGTAAAGAACTCCATTGCGAATCTGCCCGAACCCGGTTTCTCCGAACGACGGTTGCCGAGAGCCCCAGTTCCAATGAGGATTCTTCCAACCGATACCGTCTTCAGGTGATGGTTGGCGCAATTCGGATTCGATCTGTTGCAGGTTGTTGCCAAAGTCGTCCAGAAGCGATTCCAGTTTTTTCCATTGAGTCAACGTGCGTGGTTGGACGATGAATTCCTGTGGACCAGGTTGATTGTTGATCGGCTCCAAAGTGGTTCGATCAAAGATCTCAAACCCTGGGTAGGCGCGATAGACGTAGCGGTCCCCGACCAGGAATTTCGCACCTTCGACAACCTGCTTCGAGGCCAGGATCTTTTTTGTTGACAAATCGACCGATGCGGCCAGCGGTACCCATCTTCGCTCGGAATTGATTCGACGCCCGACGACTAACGAGTGCCGACCTGTGGGCGAATCGAACATTGCCGTGACTTCAAAGGGCAATTCCAACCCTGATCGCTCGACGCTGATCGCGAATCTGGTAACCGCACTTTCATCCCCCGCAGTATGGCGGATCTCAAGTTCGTGGTCTCCGACTTGATCGATCGTTGGTGTCCAGTGAAGGACATTGGATTGCAACGTCAGTCCTTCTGGCGATTTTTCGAGTTGCAACGTCTTCAGTTCCGAGTGTCCACTGATCGGCACCGACAACAATTCGCCCACGCTAGCAGTCGGGATCATGGCAGACAATGCAAGGTCGGCCGTTGCCTTGACTCCCATTTCCTTCAATGGAAAAGCCGCGATTCGGTCAGCAGAAACCAAAACAAATGTTTCGCTCACCGAATCCGCCATCACAAACGTTGTTTGCGAGTCATACCGACTCCGACGCGTTGAACTGACTTTCCACTGTTCAGGCAGATCAATATCAAACAGAGTTTTCGTGCCATGACGCGTCCCCACACGAAAGGTCTGCCCGATCGTTCCGGCTAGCAAGGTCGTCCCCGCCATGCTCGACAGCACCTCGAATTCCATCACCCCAATTGGTTCAGAAAGTTCCTGAGCCCGATAAAGCGTTTGCCCGAACACCACCATGTCATCGACCAGCGTTGGAATCTGATTGGTCAGTGGTCGGTCCCCAATCGAGTCAGCTTCGATCGGTGACGTTTCGGTCTGATGGGGAAACGGACCAATATTTATCGGTGAATTTTCGAGTGTGAACAGGCAACGCCCGCTCGGCGTTACATCCCACACTGCACCATGCGATTTTCGAGTGACCGCCATGGACTCGATGTCAAACTCCACTGCGTTTGAGACCCCCCGAACAAAACCGCGCCGAGAATCAAACTCAAACTCGAACTTCTCCGAATTCTTCCCGATCACGATTACTGGGCTGCTCGCGTCCAAGTGATCCCACAGTCGTTCTGGTACGAATGAATTAAGCTGGACGCGTCGAACCACTTCCATCGATTCGCTGTCAATCAAAACGAGGCGTGAAGGCGATGTAGTGGCAACAACATACAGCATCTGATCCTTCCACTTCTTTAGCGCGACCGCCTCTGGAGTACCATCGACGTCAATCGACTGAATCTGTGGATTCTCGAGTCCGATCTGGTCAATCCCCATCATCGAAAGCGAGTTCGCCTGGATCCCAGAAAGTAGGATGCGGTGGTGCGTAGGATCAATCGTGACGGCCGCAACCGGTTTATCAAAAACGGTGAACGGAAACCGCCCATCTAACTTATTATCGACCGGTACGCCCGCACCTTCGTGCTCTAATGCAGAAGCATGGTCGACAGACTCTGTTTCAGTTGAATGACCTGAGGAATCCGCTTGCGATTTTAGTGAAGTGTCAGACGACACCTGTGGTGAATCGGCTGCGTTCTCAGCTTCTGTGGCGTCGGAACCATGAGATACTTTTGCAGCGCTATCTTCCGATCGACTTGGGTTGGAGGCGGCGACGACGCGTTGAGGCCCTGAAAAATACAACACGGCGCAGATCATCCAAACGATAAGCGACAAACCACTCGTGCATGCGATCGCAATGATTGCCTTTTTTTGTTTGTTCATGGCTCTTATTCATCGGTTGAAATGCAATACGGCGCAGAAAACACTTGCATTTCGCTCCGAAAAGACATCATTTTGATTAGGGGAATAGAATCGCAACTGGACCAAATCATTGGCCGTTCACGATTGCTCATTTGGTCGATCATGATCATACCCCAATCGTGAAGGGGGTGTTCACTGGGAAGGGGGACAATCGTATTAGGCATCGATTTGCGTATTCAATTTCATTCAGAATGACGCGGCATTTGCGTCAGCAAGCAGGCTGGATGTTTGTCTGCCATGTCGCCACCACTGATGGCAGAACATTTCCGTAGATTGCCATCCGCGGAGAGGCCACATCAACCGTTGGCCGAACACTATATTACGCTTTCCCCTTTTGAGTGTTTGATGCCCAACATATCCTCCGAAGTCTGGGGAGACGAGGAATCTGATAATTTTTAACGAGCAGTGATCTATGGAACCTGAGCCGATTGAACCAGCGTCGGGCGGACCATTGAATGAAGAACACTATCGCGAGCTGTTGACGGCGACGAATCAGATCCGGCCGATCCGTCGAGCGTCACGCGTGGCCGCTTTCAATGGCTGGACGGCCGCCGTCATCGCTGCCATTTCGTTACCGTTCGCCTTCTTTGGACTCGATGGGCTGGCGATCACCATCGGACTGACGACCGTTTCCGCGATGGAGTTTCTTGGACGCCGAAAACTGCTAAAGCTGGAACCCTCGGCAGCATCGTGGCTTGGTTGGAATCAGGTCGGCTTCCTGTCACTGATCATCGCTTATTGTTTATGGATGCTGCTGGGCGAACCGCCGAACATCAGTGCAAACCCAGAGCTTTCGCAATTGCTCGGCGCCAACGGGCAGCAACTCTACGAGACGTTGAACGTTGCGGTTTACGGCTCCGTGATCGTTCTAAGCGTGATCTTCCAAGGCGGCAACGCAATCTATTATTTCACGCGCCGCAAATACCTGGTTGCCTATCATCAACAGACTCCACAGTGGGTCCGAGAATTCTTTCGGGTGATTTCAGTCGCTTAGCATCAGACCGACTCTTTCGGATCGGCCGATGTGAATTCTGGTTCCCAGCGTTGCCGTAATTGCAACAAGTTCTGGCTATGTGTCAGGACAACGATTTCATCGCCGACTCGAAACCGAGTTTGACTATCAACGAGTTGAAATTCATCGCCGCGATAACAACACACCGCCATTGCCTGGTCGGGCAATTGCAAGTCTTCCAGCGATTGGATCTCAGGTTCGTTCAAGATAAATGCGAACAATCTCGCTTCACCTTTGATGGACGACGATAACTCGCAAGTATCGATACCGCTGACCAGGTCTGCCAAATAACGACCGATGGTTGCAGAGGGCACGATGGTGTCTTGCAGACCAAGTTCAAGACAAATCGGCTCGAAGTCCGCGTCTTGGATGCTCGTAATCACGCGCCGATAGCCGAGCGAGCGACCGACCAGGCTGGCCAGAATGTTCGCCTGGTCATTGTCCGTCAAACAAAACAACATATCCGTCTGCTTGGGATTCGCCTCGCGGAGGATGGCCGGTTTGCTGCCGTCACCGTGCAGAAACCCACAATCGATCTGCTCAGACATTAAATCGATGACTTCCCGTTTGGATTCGATGATCACCACCTCGACTCCCCGTTCAACCATTACGCGAGCCGAACAAATCGTGACTTCGCCGGCACCGACAAAAACGACTCTCATGATGATACCACCTTCTTCCCAATCCACGTTCTTCCACTTAACACGACCAGCCAAGCATAGATTTCCAGCCGCCCCATCAGCATGTCCGCTGAAAGCACAAGCTTCAGGACCAGCGGCAGATCCTCGCTGGTGATCCCAGAGGAAAGCCCCACCGTACCACAGGCCGAAACGACTTCGAACAACGAGTCCAATGGGTTGTAACCCAGCATCACGAACGGCAACCAGGAAACAAAAATCAACGCGATAAAGGCAAATAAAAGTGTGCTCGCTTCCTCGATCTCTTTTTCACTAAGGGCATGTCCGAACAAATGGGGTTTATTGACAACATGCCTCGGCTGACTCGCCCGAACAACGGCCATTCTCAGTAATTGAACGAGAATCAAAAGCCTTACAAGTTTGATCCCTCCCGCTGACGAACCCATTGAGCCACCGATCAACATGGGAGCCATCAAAAACAACTTTTCACTGTCCCCCAATGACGCAACCTCCAGAGGTTCGAATCCGGTCGTCGTCTGTGCAGAAACCGCCAAGAGCGTTGCGCCCACCAAGCTATCATCGGTCGAGCGATGAGAAATGACAAACATGCAAATCGAAAGCAGAATCGAAACGACACAGGCGGCGACGAACAGAGACCGCAGTTGAGAGTCTCGTAAGAACGCCTTCCACCCATCCAGATACGATCGATAGTAAAGGTACAACGGAACTGCGCCGCCGAAGCTGACCAGGGTTACAGCAACTTGACCGCCAAGGTTGATACCACGAACGCTGTCGTCATGGGGTGAGAAGCCGCCCGTCGACACGGCAGCCATCGAGTAACACACGGCATTCATGATTCCCACGCCACAAGTGGCGACGAGTATGCAACCAACGATCGTCAACGCGCTGTATGCGATCAACACGCGTCGGGCATGCAACCTAACGCCGACCGGCGACTCGGTATCGCTGGCATCTGCGATCATCAAAGCCTTGGCCGTGCCGCCTGATCGAGTGATTAGCGCGACGGAAAACATGACGATTCCCAAACCGCCGTACCACTGTATCCAAGCCCTCGCAAACAGGAATGCCCAGGACTTCGATTGGACATCTGCCTGCGTCGAAAGGCCGGTGGTCGTTACGGCCGAGATCGATTCGAACAATGCGTCTGAAGGAGAAAGACCGAATTTCATCATCGGCACTGTCATCATGATCGCCGTCACCAGGAATGCAGCACATGAGATCAACAGAGCTTCGTTGGTTTGAATCGTCGCGGGAGTATCGATCCGCGATCCCAGCAGCCCCACCGAGGTCAACATCAAAGTAACAATCGTGAAGGCGGCAAACGATTGATATTCCGCCACCAGGACAGCCACCACGGCTGGCACTGCGGTTAACGCGGCAATGACCAAACACAATTGGGCCAGATACTTTGCGACAACGGCCCAACGCACCGGATAACTCAGCTCGGTGGACGTGTGCCGCATCAAACGAGATTCGCTAAAGGAAGACCCCGAAATTGCAATCGCTGCGATCCCCGCTGGGATCAAGCATTAGATTAGCAGACCCGTTGCTGTCTGATCTGTCGGATCTGTCGG
>JAGQPO010000648.1 GCA_020426665.1 Planctomycetales bacterium | reverse complement strand
CAACGACCAAGCTTTGCTCGCCCAAAAAATGCTCCGGTCGATCCATACGATGATCGAAATAGCTGAACCCACGTTTCAACCCACACGCCAATTCAGGTCGCGATTGCTGCCATGTTCCATATGTCGACAATGCGACAAGATCATCCAAACCGTATTGCTGGCCGATTCGCCGAAGCATCCAATCTGCGATCGGGGTCGACGACTCGCCGATCGCAAAACGAGGATGTGTCGCCGCGTCAATCAAGCACACCCGGCGGCCGTGCATCGCCAGAATCCGAGCCAGAATGGATCCCGAGAACCCCGATCCAATGATCGCAACATCGAAGCGAAGACTCATAGCGCCGTGGTGTCCTGTCGGAGAATTGCCGTTTCGAATCGGTCCAACAAATCTCGATCGGCATCTCCCAATACTTCGCGATTGATATTCCACAAATCGACTGACAGACACGCGTCTTGCGACAAATCGCCAATTGAAGCGGCAAACAGATCAACCAAATCATGTAGCCGAAATTCAGTCAGCTGCCCACCCATCCCGGCCCATCCGTGACCGACGCGTGCCGGTATCAAACTGATGTGACGAGCCCCCTGGTAGACGGCATGGCGAATGGACAATCGCATCCAACGTGTCGCTTCCCGTATTGTCAATCCTGGCGCGCCTGCAATTAAGAACACCCGCAAATCAATTCCATCTCGCCGAAGCCTGGCCGCATAACGGTCAAAGTCGTCTCGAGTCATTTGCTTGCCGATCCGATTCAATACGCCCGGTTGAATTGTTTCAAGTCCGACGGCGACCTCGAGTCGCCCGGACAATGTGTCGCGAAAATCAATGTGACGTCTCAGACCAAATCGAGGGTGGTTTTCGATGATGATACGTTCGTATTTGCGACATAATTCGCCGATTGATTCATAGTCAATCGGTGGGATACTGGCCGGGTCAAAGAAGTTTCCGCTATTGTACAACTTGACCCAATCAGACGGCCCCAATTGCTGTTGTGCGAATCGAATTTGTTCGGGGATCGCCCCCGGCGACGTCGGCGTGTCCAACGTGTTACGATGAAGGTCACACATTGTGCATCCGATGGGGCATCGACTGGCCGTCAAAAAGACGGTCGTCACGTCGACGATCTCTGTTTTACCGGGTACACCCTTGTTAGGCTCTCGCTCACGGAGAAAGGCGTAAGGTCGCTTGGAATCGAGCACGGTGAGCGATTTGGAACATGAAGATGAAAACGACCGATCGGCAATGTTCCTATTGTAACGCAGCGATCAGTTCGCGCGTGGCTGAGTGTCCATGGTGCGGTGCGGAACTTTCGGATATCGAAGCAAACCCGATGCGACGTCGCATGTCGCTCGGTGCCCTGATCACCATCATGACGCTTGCGGCTCTGGTAATCTGGCTGGCCTCCCTGGAAATCCCCCTGTCAAGCAAAGCTCGCTGAACCAACCGCCGTTAACGTTCGCCCCACCACAAACACGTCGTGACCGATTTTAACGATCATTGCGATCACGATGGATGAACGCCACAGAATCAGCGCCGGTGCGACTGTCATAATCGCAAATTTCGTGTCAGCCGTTGTGATGTGATTGCAATTGGCTGGTTGAGAATCAAATCTTCCAGGAAAACGGTGGTGAACATTGGGTACCGGTCGATAGCCATTTCTGCACGAAGATCGCAGGCAAATAGTTTGCCAATTTCGTGCGGCTAAGACTGTAAACCAAACGGTTGTGTCGGCGAGTATCGATCGACAAAGCAAGACACGATCTGACATGTGCTCACCGGCACGGGTCACCACCACCACCGATTGGGAAAACAGCCAAAGCGCTGGCAAGACCCTTCCAAAATTAATTCATGGAGAATCACGATGCGTCGTGTAATCGTTCCTGCTCTGTTGGCCGTTGCAATGGTCGCAAGCACCTCGGCAAACGCAAACGCGTTTGGCCTGTTTAGCAAACTTTGTAAGAGCGGATGTGACACCGGCTGTGCCGTTGAACCCGCATGTGGCTGCGAAGCTGCTTGCGAGCCGGCATGCGGATGCGAAGTCGCCGCTCCTTGTGGATGTGCAGCCGAGCCAATGTGCGGCTGCGAAGTTGTCGATCCTTGCGGATGCGACAGCGGTTGCAAAAAACGTGGCGGATTGCTCGCCAAACTGTTCGGAAAGCGTGGCGGTTGCGGATGCGACAGCGGCTGTGCAGTTGAACCGGCTTGTGGTTGCGAAATCGCTGCCCCTTGCGGATGTGCTGCCGAGCCGGCATGTGGTTGCGAAGTTGCTGCTCCGGCATGTGGCTGCGAAGTCGCTGCACCGGTTTGCGACAGCTGCTGCAGCAAGCCAAAGCACTTCGGACTGCTGAAGAAGCTGTTCAGCTGCAAGAAGAGCTGCGGATGCGACAGCGGTTGCGCTGCTGAGCCGACTTGCGGCTGCGAAATCGCTGCTCCTTGCGGATGCAACTGAGACGAGAGATCGTTTATGCTGAGGATCGGGTCGAAATTCCCCAAGGAGTTCCCGCCTGGCACCATGTTCTAAGTGGCTGTACCCGAAACGGACTCGCATCTTCTCCCTGGTGAGTCGATCGACCAGCCGTGCAAAGCTCCGAACCATTTCCGATTTCGAAGCGAATCTCACAAACCCCGGTGACTGGCAACAGTCATCGGGGTTTTTTGATGCGCGGCGGAGACATCAAAAACGAGTTGGGCCGCTGGACATTCTGTTACAGTCTTCAGAAACTATTCGACTGAACCAGAGCACCAGTCGTGACCCTCAACTTATATTCTCCCACACAAGGATAAGCTCGATGGCTGATTGGCTTGAAGAAGGCGCAAAGGCGCCAGCTTTTACGTTAAAGGATGACCAAGGGAACAAGGTCAAGCTGAGCGACCTCAAAGGCGGCCCCGTCGTGCTTTACTTCTATCCACGTGATGACACTCCCGGTTGCACGACGGAAGCCTGTGCATTTCGTGATCGTTACGCCGAAATGCAAAAGCTAGGCGCACATTTGTTCGGTGTCAGTGCGGATTCCGCCGAGAGTCACGCTAAGTTCCGCGACAAGTATTCTTTGCCGTTTCCACTACTGGTCGACGAAAAACACGCGATGCTGGAAAAATACGGGGCCTGGCGTGAGAAGAATATGTACGGCAAAAAATCGATGGGCATCCAGCGAAGCACGTATCTGATCGATGCCAATGGCAAGATCGCGAAGGTATGGAAACGAGTGAAAGTAGACGGCCATGACCAACAGGTGATTGACGCGATTAAAGAGCTGTAGCAACGTGACCTGACGAATGAATGCCGAATTGATGCGTCGGATGGCGATCACTGGATGGCGATTATCGGATCGTAGATTAAGGGCAAACCGACACACGGCTGGGATCGGTTCATTGTCAGTCCCCTGGCGATGCGATTATCTGCGGGCTACTCTTCGAAACCAGACTGGTGTTGTCTGATCCGTCTCCTACAACTGCATTGGAATTGCGTTCGTCATGGCTCACACGATCGTCATCTTTGGCGCCTCCGGCGACTTGACCAGTCGAAAACTGATCCCGGCCCTGTTCAGCTTGTTCAAGAAGAACAAGCTGGACGGAGTGATGCGAATCGTCGGCGTCTCTCGTTCTCGGTTCGAACATGAACAGTTTCGCAGCTCGCTCCGCGAGTCAGCCGCCAAATTTTCCGGCAAGCTCTTTGACGACGAATCATGGAACGAATTCAGTAGGCACGTCTATTACCACCCCGGCGATATCAAAGACCCCAGCGATTTTGAATCGCTCGCGAAATTCCTGGACGAAATTGAACAGGGCGAACCCGCCGGTCGACTGTTCTACCTTTCGACCATGCCTCAGTTATACGAACAGGCAATCATGCAGCTGGGAGCCGCTGGCTTAGCCGACGACACCAATGGATTCCGACGCGTCATCATCGAAAAACCATTCGGCACCGATCTGGCGACCGCCCACGCACTGAACGATTCGATCCATAAAGTCTTTCGCGAAGACCAAATCTACCGAATCGACCACTACCTGGGCAAAGAAACGGTCCAGAACATCTTTGCACTGCGATTCGCAAACTCGATCTTCGAGCCGATCTGGAATCGCAATTATGTCGACCATGTGCAGATCACTGTCGCCGAAGAAGTGATCATCGGCCGTCGCGCCGGATATTACGACAGCGCCGGTATTTTGCGGGACATGTTTCAAAACCATATCCTGCAATTGATGATGATCACGGCCATGGAGCCGCCCGCCAAATACGATGCGGCGTTGGTCCGAGACGAAAAGGTAAAGGTCTTGCACAGCATTCGCAAAATGGTCGGCGGTGATTTTGCCGCCGACACCGTGCGCGGACAATACAAAGGCTATTTGAAGGAAGAAGGTGTACCGGCCGGAAGCCAAACCGAAACTTACGCGGCGCTGAAGCTGTACTGCGACAACTGGCGATGGAAAGGTGTGCCGTTCTACTTACGCAGCGGCAAGGGCATGTCATGTCGCACCACACAGATCGTGATTCAATTCCGCCAGGTTCCGCATATTCTGTTCGGACAAAAGACCCGCAGCCCCGTCGGCAATCGATTGGTGATCCAGGTTCAACCGGCCGAAGGCATCCAATTACACTTTGAAACCAAGGTGCCCGAAAGCGAGATGAAAACGCGAACAAGCACGCTGGATTTCGATTTCAATCAAGCGTCTGATGGCGATATGCCGGATGCCTACCAGCGCCTTCTGCTGGACGCCATTCTGGGCGACGCCAGCTTGTTCGCGCGCAGCGACGAAGTTGAACTGGCTTGGGGCATTATCGACCCGATCTTGGCCGCCTGGCGCAGCCCCGCGTCGCCGCCCTTGCACCAATATGATCCAGGAATGTGGGGGCCGCCGGAAGCCAACGAATGGATGGGCGAACAAAAACGAGAATGGTTCGACGTCTGCCCAGTGCTCTCTAGCCACTAGGCTAATTGCAAATTCCGCCACAGCACCTCGGTGCGCCACACGATTCACCTCGTGCGGCAACGGGCAAGGAACTTCCGTTGCCTTTCATATTTGGGGCGGCAGGCGCGCTCATTAAACGCGTCAATTTCTTGTTGCCACACTTCGGGCATTCAACCTGCTCGTCCTGCGACCGGACCAACAACTCGACGTTCGATTCGCATTCGGCGCATTCATATTCATAAAGCGGCATGGTCTAATCTCCGTTTGCTTTAATAACGCTATTCGAGACAAAATGCTCGACTTCGTTATTTTGAATCCGCCACCCAATTCTGGCAACCGTAAAAGCAACTGGAGACGATGATGAAGCGATCGGACGTTCGCCGAGTTGATGAAATCGCAATCGAACGCTTCGGCATCTTGGGACTGGTCTTGATGGAAAACGCCGGACGCGGTGCCGCGGAATCGATCGAGGCGTTTGCATCGATCCACGCAAATCACGTCCCAAGAGTCACTGTTCTTTGCGGCACCGGCAACAACGGTGGAGACGGCTACGTGATCGCGCGACACTTGGATTTACGCGGATTCCCGGTTGATATTGTTTCGCTGGTGGAAATCGAAAAGCTATCTGGAGACGCGCGATCTAACGCAGAAATCGCTCAAAAATCGGGACTTTCGATCACCGTCGCGGCAACTCGGCAAACGTTGGAACAAAGCATTCCCGATGACCCCGACGCCATTGTCGTTGATTGCTTGTTGGGAACCGGCGCGACCGGCCAGCCTCGCGGGTTGTATGGCGACGCCATTCAAATTGCCAACCAACGCAGTGGCACCCGCGTCGCAATCGATCTGCCCACTGGGCTTGATTGTGACAGCGGCCAGCCAAGCCTGATGACCTTCCGGGCGGACCTGACGATCACGTTTGTCGATAAAAAAGACGGTTTTTCAAACGAAAATGCCAAACACTTTCTGGGACGAGTGGAGGTTGTTGGGATCGGCGTCCCGCGTCGTTTGTTGGATGAGTTCGGTGTCGACCCGCAATACCCGCGATGATCTTCGACAGGGGTGTTTTGCCGCTGTCACGTTCACGGTATCGTGCGAACTGATCTGCCGTCGTTCCCTTACCGAATTGTCGAGGTTCCATCGTGGTTGAAGTCGTCGAAGCAACACCGTTGATTTTTCCCCAGTCTGATGCGCTGCGGTTCTTGCCCGAGGGACCCTACCAGATTGCACCTGGCAAGTTTTCCTGGGTCGGGATCCAACACGGCACCGAAGCCAAACGTGGCAGTTTAAATCGCTACGACTTTGCGACCGGCGAAAACGTTTCGGCCGACCTACCCGGCAGGCCCGGATTTGCATTCCCTTGCAAAGACGCAAACCGCTTTGTGGTCGGGTGCGAACGCGAGCTTGGATTTTTCGATGTTACGACGGGCAATTGGGACGCCTTTTGCGGCGGCATCGATGATGATGTGACCAACACGATCATTAACGACGGATTGGCATTCGAAGACAACTTGATCTTCGGAACCAAAGACCTGGAGTTCGCAACAAAGAAAGCTGGCTTGTACCTCTATCGTGGTCGCGATCAAAAACTAATTCGACTTCGCGCCGACCAGATCTGCAGCAACGGAAAAGCGACAATCGAAGACGAACAAGGCCTATCGCTGATCGACATCGATTCGCCCACGCGCCAGGTTGTACGTTATCCGTTGGACATCGACGCGGGAACACTTGGTGATCCGCACGTCGTCTTAGATTTGACCGATGACCCCGCGGTCCCCGACGGCGCGATCTTGACGCCCGACGGTTCGGGGTTAATCGTTTCAATGTTCCTGCCACAATCAGCCGCGTTTGGCGAGACGCGACTGTACAACTTGGAAAGCGGCGAATGTACGAAGATTTGGCGTACCCCGCTGTCGCCGCAAAACACTTGCCCCGCATTGGTCCAACATGCCGGCATCTTGAAATTGGTCATCACCACCGCCGTCGAGCATATGTCGATCGACGATCAGGCGGTCTGCACCAACGCCGGAAAACTGTTTGTCGCCGACAGCGGACTTGAAATCGGCCAGTGGAATCCGCCCGTCTACCCGGCCTGATCGCC
>JAGQPO010000647.1 GCA_020426665.1 Planctomycetales bacterium | reverse complement strand
AGCACGGCGGCTGGGATGATACGGCAGTTATCCTAACGGCTGACCATGGCCATTATTTCAATCTGACTCGCGCGGAAGCGTTTGCTCAAGTTGTCACAGAGTGAAATGTTCATGACGTCGAACAAAGGCGCTTCATCGTGTTACATCCAGCTCTGCGAGTCGAAGCGCCACGGATACCACCTGATTTCTTCTGTTGAGATCCAAATTGACGAGTTTTCCAGGCTCATGTGTCAAGACTTCGCGTAGCTCGAACATGTCAAGCGTCGCGATCGGTTTGTTGTTCACTGCTTCGATTCTGTCGCCGGGTTGAATCCCAGCATCGTATGCAGCGCTATTATGCTTCACTCGAACAACGATTTTTGCTGAGCCATCCTGGATGATCGACATTCCCGCGGTGGCGTCGGCAGGGGGCTTCGCAAGCCCATTGCCTTTTTGCATGGTTAGATAGTTGTTGATCAAGTCTAAACGGATATTGAAGCGAGAAAGTGCAAAACTGATTGTCGCCGAACAGTTACCAAGGAAGTTCGTGCGATGCAGAAACAAAGCGTCCGCGAACTCCGCCAAGAGTAGGCCGAGGTTTTCGGAGAGGTGATCATTTCGTCAAGAACACGCGAACTCGTCGACATCTTCGAGTAAATCCCCGCCAACACGGTGGGCTGTTAGTGACGCGAATGAAATGTACTTCGACAGTTGCAACAACAGCGATCTGCGACCTACGTTGGGCCGGTTGATGCCTACTGAATCAGTCGTCGCACAGCAGCTGGCCTAAGTTCGGTAGACTCTGGACTTGGTTGGGACATGCTCAAGAAGGTTTCTGGCTCATGTCATCGTTCGACGAGAATCTACTGTTTGGGGTGCTAGCGTTACAGAATGACTTTATCACGCGAGATGCGTTACTTGCTGGGATTCGAATTTGGCTGCGGGACAGATCGAGTCCCCTTCATCAAGTGCTTATCGATCTTGGGCACTTGACGGCAGAGGATAGGAGAATCCTTGCGCCACTCGTGGAACGCCATCTGGCTCAACACGGTGGGGATGCCGAAACGAGCCTAGCAGCCATCGAGGCCGTGTCGTCATTGCGGAGCGACCTGCGTGAGCTGGGCGTTGGCTCTGACCAAATAGACGCAACCACTGTCGCATGGCAATCGCCACTAGAGTGTGGTCGTTACCAACGACTTCGCCTTCATGCGATGGGAGGGTTAGGCGAGGTTTACGTCGCGCGCGATCAGGACCTGGATCGCGACGTGGCTCTCAAACAGGTTCAGAAGCGATTCGAAAACGACCCAAATCTGCGGGCGCGTTTTTTCGTCGAGGCGAAGATTACGGGGGCGCTTGAGCACCCCGGAATTGTTCCCGTCTATGGACTGGGGGCCGACGCCGACGGCCGTCCCTACTACGCCATGCGATTTGTCCGTGGCCAAAGTCTGAAAGAGGCGATTGACGAATTCTTTGAGCCCCCTGAAGGCAGTCGGCCCCGTAGTGAAACAACACTCAAGTTTCGTATGCTGTTGCAGCGGTTTACCGCACTAAGTTTTTCCACTGACAGTAGGGTACTCGCATCTACCGGATGGGATGGCGTCTGCTTTTTGCATCGGCCCGATGACGGCACGGGTGGGCAGCTGGGCGTCAAGGCAAACGACGGAATCATGACTGTCCGTTTCTCGCCCAAGGGTTCGTTTCTTGCCTTTGGAGGATACGACAATAAGGTGCACGTCTGGCGATGCGCCGACGATATCAAGAAGTTTGTTTCAGTGGGTCAACTCAGCGGCCATTCCGACGGGATTGACGATCTCGTGTTCTCATCCGACGAGCGAACCCTGATTACAGCCTGCGACAACAATACTCTGCGAGTCTGGGATATCGGTGAGCAGCAGGAAAGGATCAGCCTCGTGGAACATACCAGCGCCGTCGAAGCACTGGCCATGACGGAAAGTGGGGACCTGCTGATTTCTGGTAGCCGAGACGGAACGATTCGGCTATGGCAGGCTGCCACCATTGAGCAAGTGCAAAACTCAGAATGGTGGCAGAAGTACCTCAAGAGTGAACGGACAGATCGGTAGAGGAACTGTGCCGATCGATTTTCTTTCCAACGTGGCCGCTTACAAATAGTAGACGAATCCGCCCCGATTTAGTGCGCTACCACGCCGCGACACTCGCCCCGTGTCGCGACACGCTCCGATCCGCGAACGAAATCGCCCCTGGGTAATCGACGCCACGTCTGGGGGCAAACTGGCCGATCCGCATCCAGCCTAACAGCGTCGCAAGATTTCGCGGAAAAATACTCGCATAGCCGCATTCCACCCTCATCGGTTACAGCGACAGTGGCCAACCGTGCCCCAATCGTGGTTCGTGCCTTTGCCTTTGGGTCCTGAAGGCGACGTCAAGATGCCACCGCCCGTCAAAGCAACTACCGATATCTCTTGGAATCTCTGGTTAGCAGACTCGCGTGGGTTCACATAAAATGCGACTCGTTATGCTGACAACAAGCACCTCGGACCACGTCCTCGAATCCGGAATTGCCTGTACCTTCGACCTCGCCCAAAGGCTTTCCCAATGAAGATCGCTGCTTCAGTCGTCGCCATCAGCGTGTTGATTTATTTCGGTGTTCAACCAGCGAAGTGCCAAGACAAGGTACGTGCGCGTGATTTGGGAATTCCGTTCGAAGGGATTCCCGGGAAATTCAACGCAATCACCGATGTACGAGGTGTTGAGGTTGGGTACTCAACGATTGTTGCTGGTGCCGGTCCACTGACGGCAGGGAAAGGCCCTGTGCGAACTGGCGTCACAGCAATCCTTCCGCGTGGCGACGATTCGATCCACACGCCAACCTTCGCGGCTTGGCATTCCCAGAATGGATTCGGCGAAATGACCGGTACAACATCCATCGAGGAGCGTGGCTTGTTGCGAGGGCCTGTCATGATCACCAACACACATAGCGTAGGGACGGTGCATGAAGCGGTGATAGCCTGGCGAGCCAAGCAAGGCGATCCGGATGCCGGAGGTTGGTGGTCGCTGCCGGTCGTGGCGGAAACATATGATGGAATACTCAATGATGTAAACGGCTTTCACGTCAGGCCGAAACATGTCGTTGAGGCTTTAGAATCTTCTGCAACTGGGAAGATCCAAGAGGGCAACATTGGGGGCGGGACGGGAATGGTCTGCTACGGCCTCAAGGGAGGCACTGGCACTGCTTCACGCGTGCTCGACGAACAACACGGTGGGTTTACCGTCGGTGTATTGGTTCAGGCAAATCACGGTACGCACCGTCAACTTCTGGTCGCAGGTGTTCCGGTCGGAAATGAGCTTGCGGACGATCCCGAGCTATCGAAACTACTTTGGAAAACTGAAAATGAGCAGGGATCCATTATTATCGTGATCGCAACAGACGCCCCTCTTCTGCCTCACCAACTGAAGCGGATTGCGCGTCGCGCCACCATGGGTTTGGCTCGCACCGGATCAACATCCGGAAACGGATCCGGTGATATCTTTATCGCATTTTCGACGGCGAATCCCAACGTCCGCCAGGACGATGGCATCGCCGATATCCGAATGCTGCCCAACGAACGCATCGATCCGCTATTCGATGCGACAGTGCATGCGACCGAGGAAGCGATTTTGAACGCGTTGGTGGCCGCGGAGACAATGACCGGCATCGATGGAACAAGAGTCAACTCGCTCCCGCACGATGAGTTGAGAAAAATCCTTCGAAAGTACAATCGACTCTTGGAATCTCGCGAGTGAAGCTCCAACCCGGGAATGGAACCGCGTCCCCGGAATCCGTCGCAAAATGTGGACGAACTGACCGGCTCCTTTCTGGCCGTCCTTGAGGGACATGATCCGCGCCGAGGCATTGGCTAAAACACCGGGCGCCACGGCTTCCTCACCCCTCCTGATTAGCGAACCAGCCACAAGTTCCGATTTGCGTTCCTCTCGCCTGCGACCGACCAAAACGAACCGACTTTACATAAGTCACTAGCCTCATTACGATTTGGTCAAGCCGTAAGGAAGAGAACCTCTCTGAAACAAGTTCGTTTCGGGGAGCTTTTTCAGTTTTCTTGGAAACAAGCGACAAACCAGTTAACGCCCGCGGTCGTGCATGACACCCGCGGGCGTTTGTCGTTTGCCCACGCGTTTCGCGGCACTTTGGCCGACGAACCCGCCGCCAGCCGCGCTCTCGGTTCTCTGATCGAGACCAACTCCCCGAGACCAGAATCGCGAGTTGGCCCCGCCCATGCGATGTTCCGGGCTGAGAACTCTCCGAGTCTCTGTTTGGTCGGCTTCTGCGGTTAACACGCATGTGTAGTTTGGAGAAAATCGCTGGGGATTACACACGTTTCGAACTTCGGTCTACACACCTGCTTTCGCGACCGAACTCTGTTCGAGCGATGCCCCCAACATCTCGAAGAAACGCGGCTAGGTGCAATCGGGTGAGTTCACTACTGCGTGTTACGCGATGGATAAGCTCCTTAGCTTGGATGCGGACCTATTCACGCCGTTTTGGGGAAGCCGTGCCTAAACGCCAATCCACACCTCTTTGACCGAGGGTTAATCATTGTCCCCAAAGATTGTCTGATTTCCCGCGAAATCTTGTCCCCATTCTGACGCCGAGCGACAGTATTAAGTGTTCGAATGTTAGGAGCACTTGATTTGTCGGATTACAGAGCAAAGCTGGCGTTTGAGATTCTGGCGCGTGAGAATTCGCGGATGCTGACGGCATATCTGCGCACTTTGGTTGATGATGAATCGGTCGTTGATGATCTATTCCAGGAGTCGATGCTCGTTGCGTGGCGGAGGCTCGACGAATGCGACCTTTCGCGACCATTCGGACCATGGCTGCGGGGGATTGCTGGCCGGCTTGTGCTAGCGCATTACCGCAAACAAAAAGCGTTACCGGTCTTTCTGGATGAGGCTCTGCTCATACACGTGGACCAGCAGTTTGAGACCATTTCAACGCGTCCGGGTGACACATGGAACGAAAAAGTCTTGGCAATTCGAGAATGCATTGCTGCTTTGTCAGCTTCCCATCGAGCTGCGATTGAGGGACGGTATTTCGATGAACTGAAAACATCGGCACTGGCAAAACGTCTCGATATTTCATTCGAGGCGTGCAAGAAACGTCTGCTGCGCGCCCGAGGCCTGCTGGCTGAGTGTCTTGTTCGAAAGGGAATTCTGACGGAGGTCGGAACATGACGGGCAACGACCACGAACGGTTGTCAGACTGGCTTGATGCTGGCCAAAGCTCTGAAGACACTCCTGGCGAACCAGCCACTGATTACACCCAGCTGACGAACCAGCTCGTTGTGCATGGATTGTTGAGGGATACAGCTCGGCATGACGACGCCGTTGAAAAGCAACGCATCGAACGCCTACTGATCGAAATTGAGCGTCAGGACGGGGAGGGCAAGATTCGAGCAGACGCAACGGTAAGCAGCACTAGATCCGCCGCTCGGAAGCAACGACGCGGAAGCAAAATCTTTGCGATTGCAGGTTCGCTTGGTTTGGCGGCTTGCTTGTTGATTGCATTTGCTGTGCTGCGGCCCGGCACTCTGAGTGCTGCTGAGGCACTGGAGCGGATCATTCAGTCCGCTGCCGAGTCCGTTGATCGGGCCTATAAGATCCATGTGCTCGAAGAATATCAGCAGCGAAGAAAACCCGAGAATCTTTCGGAGCAGCAGTGGCTCACCGAATCCAATGAGAATGTCGACGGAGCCATGCTGTATATCGGCGGTACAGACCGGCACGTTTTTGTACGTGCATTGAATGACGGGCGCGAAATGAAGAGCGGCAGCGACGGCAGCGAAAGCTGGGCGTTTCGCGACGATGGTCCCGTTCACATTAGCGACGACATGACGCGATTTCGTGGGAAGATCCCGGGACAACAACAGAGCATTGCGTTTACCGACCTCTATTCGCAACTGACGTTGCTGCGTGATGGCTACGATGTCGAGTTAAGTGAGGACACGGATCGAGTAAGTCAGATTCGTCGCCTTGTAGGACATCGCAAGTCGCGTGAAGTTCGAGGCCCCAAGTCGATCGAGCTTCACTTTGACCGCGACGATGGCACGATTCACCGCATGATCCTGGACGGACTTCCGCGCGGCCACGGGGGACCGAAGAGTGTCGAACTCGTACTGGTCGCTCAGGAACCGGCCATGGAGGGATTTTATTCGCACGACTTCCATCACGATAACAATCGGAAGATCAAACGCGAGGGATCGCAACCATGATCAAGGTGAATCAGCAATTGGCTGCGGGAATTCTGACTCTTCTTTGTACGGTTTCCGGCTTGGCGCAGCAGCCCAAGGTCGACGCGGTATTATCCGTGATCGATCGGGATTCCGATGGAACACTGTCCGCAAGCGAACTGAAAGCAGCGCCTGCATCAATCCGCATGCTGGACATCAACGAAGACGGTGTTGTTGCCCTTGATGAAGTTCAAGGCCGCGATCAACGCGGGACAGGTGGTAGCCGGTTGGGAGGGTACGAAATCCCGCCACCAGCCAACAATGTACCAGAGCACGATTACAACATGATTGTTGGAAGGCTCACCGATCACAGCGTAACAGTGCGCGTGTTGCTGCGCATCAATACCAAAGCCTCGATAACGTATGGAACGGTGAGCGGTGAGCACACTGACGTGATTCAAGCTCAAAGCGTGACCAGAGGCAAGCCGATCGACTTCGTTCTTGACGGTCTGTTGCCAAACACGCGTTACTACTATCAGTTGCACTACGAGTCGCGTGGCCGGGAACAACAAAGCGCGGTGTGCACTTTTCACACTCAGCGGGACGAGGCCAGCCCGTTTGTCTTCACCGTGCAGGCGGATTCACATCTTGATGAGAATACGAGTGGCGAAGTGTATCTTCGCACGCTTGGCAATGCCCTGGCCGATCAGCCCGACTTCCATTTCGCGCTCGGCGACACATTCATGACCGGCAAGTACGTGAAGCCGGAGCTGTCCGAACCACAATACCTGGCTCAACGCTACTACCTTGGTCAACTTTGCCATTCCGCTGCGCTGTACTTCGCGTTGGGGAATCATGACGGAGAAGCAGGAAATCGCGGGTCGAATGTGTGGGCAACGATGACTCGCAAGCGTTTCATCCCCAATCCGTTTCCGGACGAATTTTTTACAGGTAACGAAAATCGTGAACCCGAAATCGGCCTGCCGGAAAACTATTACCAGTTCGAGTGGGGTGACGCTCAATTCATTGTGCTTGATCCGTTTCGGCATACCACCACACGCTCTCGCGGCGGAGACAGTGACAACTGGTACT
>JAGQPO010000646.1 GCA_020426665.1 Planctomycetales bacterium | reverse complement strand
TCAGATTCGCTACCTGAAGGCGGAGAACGAAATCCTTCGTTCCAAGTTACCCCGTCGTGTCACGTTGGACAATCGTGAGAGAAACACACTGGTCAAGCATGGCAAGAAGCTGGGCGGAAAGATCAAGGACGTGATGAGCATAGTGTCGTACTCAACGTTTCGACGCTGGGTGCGAGATATGGAGGACAAGAAGCCGAAGCCAGCGAAAAAGTCAGCAAAACGCGGCACCGGCCGTCCGAAGATCGAAGAGGATGTGCGCGAGACCATTCTTCGGATTCGCAAGGAGACCGGGTTCGGCTACACCAAGATCTTGCAAGAACTGCGTCGGATGGGCGTCCATGTCTCTCGGCAGACTGTGAAAAATGTGATCGTCGAAGCTGGCCTGGCACCAACACCTGGCGATCACCCGGACACTTGGCACAGGTTTCTCAAACGGCACGCCGATACGCTTTGGCAATGCGACTTTGCGTGCAAGAAGAAGTGGACGCTGAAGGGACTCGTCGACGTCTACTTCATGGTCTTCATCCATATCGGCACGCGGCAGATTTGGATCTCTCCGTGTACCGAGACCCCAACAGGTGTGTGGACGACTCAGCAAGGCCGCAACTTCCAGATGCACCTGCAAGACAACGACTTGGAGTGCGAGATCCTAATGCGTGACCGTGATTCCAAGTACACCGACTCGTTCGACGAAATCATCAAGTCGACTGGCGGCAGGATTAAGCTGACGCCGATTCGTTCGCCCAATCTGCAGGCCCACGTTGAGCGAGTCATTCAGACGATCAAACACGAGGTGCTCAACGCATTCTGCATCGTTACTAACGAGCACCTGAACAGCATCCTTCGTAAGACGCAAAGTTGGTACAACGAACGCCGCGGCCACTCATCCCGCGACCACCTGCCTCCGATTCGCAATGACATTGCTGCGGTACCGATCAAATTCGACCGTAACAAGGTTGTCTGTGAGACTGAGTTAGGAGGTCACTTACGGTCGTACCGGCGAGTGGCGTAGCGGATGACCGTGCCTGGAATTCGAGGAAACGCTCGCCATCAGTCAAGTGGAACATAAACCAGCAAGTCGCTTCCGCTGCCACACTGGCCAACCCGTCCATGGGCGACCAGTGCTTTGTGTTCGCGATAGCGCGGAAGCTAAGCAGTCATCTCTTTCCATCGCATCAAGTAGAAATCTTCTGCGGAAGGCGAGCCCTTCAGCGTCCGAATCCATCGGAAGCCACTTTCACGCAGAAACAATTGCGTTCCAAGATTCATCTCGGATACGCGGGCGGCGACGATTTGCAGTCGCAATTCCGGCATCGTGTCTTTCAGCTTCTGCATCATCCGGCCAGCGTATCCCTTTCGCCAGTGCTCGGGATCCACCGTGATCTGGTCAATCACGACGACATGCTCTTTCAATGAGTAGAACAAATACCCAACGACTTCGCGATTCACGGTCATAACCTTGGCAAAGCGATCCTTCGTCTCCAGATATTCCGTTAGCACCCGAAGATCCCACAATGGTAAGCCAATGCTCCACTTTGGTATTCGGCTTTCTCCAGCGGCGACCAATCCGACTTCTGCGAAACATGCGCTAGCGATGTCCTGCACCGCTTCGAGTTCATCATCGCGGATCCAGTGGAAACTGATTCGCCGCTTGATGGTTGTTTTCTTCATTCGTTCTCCGTGGTTGTGTTGTTTTTACTCGTCCTCGTAAAGGACCTCAAAGATCAGAAATAGATCGATGTAGCCGTTACTTCCGCCGAGCTGGAATCGCATCGTCGGCCCCTTAACGGCCTTGTCGATGGCATCGACGTTCATTGACTCGTCGGTGTAACCTATTGCTACATCGTGAAGCGATTCATGAATGAACTCTGGCGTTCCCGGTGCTTCCGACAGCGACGCGTAGCGAAGGTGTTTGCAGGACCGAACTGCCGGTTGGTCCATGTCAATGACCTTGGCTCCGCAAAGCGGGCAAAAGAAGTCTGCCTCTTACTCGTACACTTCAATTTGATTCTTCATCCTCGGTTGAAATGGCCGCCCCAGTGGATGGTGGGACGGCCGGAATAGTTTTCTGCGCGACCCGCGTTTAGCTTGAACTTGCTCTGCCGGAAGCCACCAGCACCGCCCCAGCCCTCTGGCCGTTGCACGCTTTCAGCTTGTCTCCGTGCAGGTCAAGGATCTTGGTCCCGCTTCTGAGTTGAGCAGCGACGTCTTCCAAGATCTCCGCTACTGCTTCCTCCGGCACGTGTTCGCCGTTTTCGTCGTAGAACGCTGGCCCTTCCGCCCACACGCTCAACAGCATCTTCATGGTGACCTCTTCTCTTATTTGAATCCTCCTCGTGTCATTTGATGTTGTGTGTCATGCACTTACCCCATCCTGTACTCGTCTTAACGCTTCTGATTCCGGACGAGTAACGGTTTGTCGGAAAAGCTTTCTGCCGAAGGACAGCAAGCAAAGCGATTAGTCAGCAGTCGCTTAGCATCAACTCACCAAGCGTTTCGCCATGCACTTTCCATAGTCGATCCAGCATCGTGCAACTTGCGGACTCCCCATGTAGCGGCTTTCTCGACGGCGGCTTCTCCGGCGACGTATCCAGCGACGCCACCAATAACTGCTCCGCCGGTCGCACCCCATGGCCCGCCGATCATCGCTCCAAATGCGCCACCGCCTTTTGCCCCGGCCAAAGCTCCGACCCAACCACCGGCCATGCCTGCCGCTTCGCGAACAATCAGAACCTCGCGGTCCTTCCGCGATATCAGACCGTCGGCGACCGCTTCATTCGCTTGGCGTACATTCTCCATTCGTTCAGTGGCGTCGACGACAACTCCAACGACGGCTAGGCCCCTGGTGACGGACCTTGCAGCCGATGGAGTCTTAGCGACGATGGAGGCTCTTGCTGGTTTTTGCAAGGAACCAAGCACCTGCTGAGCTAACCGTTTCGCTCCTCTCGTAGTCGAGGAACTGGCTTCGACGACCGTCGTTGATGGGATTCCAAGCGTGTGCGGAGTGCGAATGACATAAACATCCAACCTTTTACTTGCCGCCGCTTCGATGACCTTTCGTGCCGCGGCTTTTTCCGCTGAAGTCGTTTTGGGGCTGCGAAGCACACGCTCAGCCGACTTGACAGCCCATTCGGGCGAACCCTGAGGGTGACCGTAGGCTCGTGCTATTGGGCTGCTCCCGCCCTTTGCCTCGTAAACGATCGTCCGGCCGTCACTGGCGCGGTAAACCTGATCCGGACCTTGCGGGATCGTCCGATCCAACCCGTCGTAGATTGGCTGCAGCCCGAGTTTCCGTGCGTATGTTCGAGCACCGTTGTCACCAAGCTTCTCCGCAATCCTCATGCGTTCGTGTGGACTCGCCGCGAGCCACACCCTTTGGTCAGCCGAGCCAGGCAATCGAACTGCAGTCGATCCTTCACGATTGGGTGCGAGCTCTTGACCTTTCACCATCGAACTCAGTGCAGAACTGAAAACGACCAAGCAAATCCAAAACGTCCTTAATAGTTCCAAACGTAAACCTCTTTTCCATTGACAACAAAGACGCCCCTGAAAGACACAGGAACAAGAGAGAGCAACGGCCGGGGCGATTCCCCCGGCCGCTGCCAAGACGCGTTCGATCAGGCGGCAAGTGCCGCAGTGCCGCATGCCGCGGCACCACCCAATCCACCGACCGCGTAGCCGAAACCAGCACCGACCACGAATATCCCACCGACCGCCAACGCGATGCCCCAGACCGGCACTCCGATCGCTACACCAGCCGTCGCAATTCCAACGTTTTTCAACATTAACCAACTCCAAAAGTTGAACCATTGTGAACCGTCGTTTCCGCACCCTGCGGCCGACGATAGACTGGTACCGAGCTCACCTGGCAGAATTCCGGATGCCAGGATTGAAACGACATTTTTTCGATTACGGTGTGTCTGCTGCTAAGCAGTGAGTCAATCTACGATGGAGAAGCAATCGCGAATGTGGACGATCGGTGACCTAATCAGCGAAGCACGCGGAGAACCGTTGCAGAGACTGAAGCTGGAAAGAGGAAAGGTCTACCGCTTGCGGAACGACCTATGGGGCATATTTGAAAACTCGTCGACGACGCACCATCCAGCTTTGGTTTGCCACTCCGCGATTCGTGAATTCGCACCGGGTTCGAGCAAGGTAGATCGAAGTGAAAAGGAGCGTCGACGGCTTGGCGGGTATACGCTCAAACACCCCAACGCCCCAAACGGTAAGCGATCCACATTCTTCCTGAAGCTAAAAGTTGCAGTAGAGGAATCCGAAATCGGAGAGTTTTGGTGGGTGATTCACGATGAAGACCTAGCTGCGATAAACAACATTCTTGGTCAAGAGCGAGAGGCTTGAGATGGCTGCGTCTGACCAGAAGATTGCCGCGCTTCTCCGAAACTTAGCAGCAGGGCAGTTCGATGAAGTTTCTGACTGGGATACCTGCTACCAACTGGTCGTGCAGGTGATTTCACGCAGAAACCTGCCAGCTTCTCAGTACGCACCGGAATCTAGATTTGGTGGCGCCGAATGGACCGATGACGACTTCCTGGCGATCGCCGGTGAGTGGTGTGCCGTCATGCTCGATTATGGCGCAGCCGGAATCGTTGGGCAGGGTCGAACGGATCGGCACATTGCAAACACTGCGAAGAAGTCGATTCGCGATTTCGTTCATGATCGAGTCAAGGGATATCCGAAAAATGATCTTTGGAAGTCCCTCAAAGAAGCTTTGAACGACTTTGAATCGCTCTTAAATGGCGAAACGATCCGCGAACCGCGAATCCCTGATTCGCGATTCCCTATCCAAGAAAAAGAAAAGAACAGCCGTCAGCGATGTTTCAGCGTCCCAGAGGTTAGAGACGCATTGGCGATCATTGCACAAGTTTTTCCGACGGGATGGACAAAGCTCTCGTTGTTCGAATGCCTAGTCGAATGGACGGGTGTTGGTGACGGCAAAGACACATCTCTTGACGTACACGACGAAGAGGAGGGCTCAGCAAGTTCACGGTTAGCCGACGAACACCGAAACTCAAATGTGAACTCGTTTTTGATGGGTGAGGCAGACGCGGCGAACCTTTTGGATCGATACCCTGAAACTGAACGCCGAATTATTCGGGGCTATGTCATACCGAACAAACTTGGCTTAGTCACTCTTGTTGAAGCCTCCGATAAGCTAGGGATCCCTAGATCGACACTTAGTGACCAGGGTAATCGCCTGTGGAAGCAACTTGAACTCGCTGAATTCGAGGAGACGGCCGATCGAGACACTGAATGGAGACGTGGATTTTTTTCTCGACTCCTTGATGATTCGTTCGGAAATCCGTTCGCTGACTTAAGTACAGACTCTTTGGAGAACGAACAATGAATGAGCGAAAAACACCACCTTGTCCTCCGGGACTCCGATCGGCGAATCGCTCAAATGTTCCTGTCACTAACTCAACTGAATGCGTTCCCGAACCTGGGACCGTTTGGGAGGTTCTCTCGCCGTCTGGGGAAACGGTGCGAGTCGTGTTGGTCGAGTGCTTCAAGGCCGGTGAAGAATCTCCTTTTGCATTCTCTCGATGCATTGCTGTCACGGATTTCGTTGGCACGACTGGGCCTCGCGACACTTATGTCGAGCTTGAGCCAGCCGAAGAACTCGCTGTCGCGCACTGTTGGCTTGAGGGGCCGGTCCGAGAGGTCCTGCTAAAGCGTTGTGTGGCAACCGTGTCAGCGGAGAGTTTGCTAAGGATCGAAGAAAATAGGGAGCCCTTTGCAGTACCAGACCTACCCACCCAAGTGGCATCTTTTCGGAAATCGCTTCGGCATCAATTGAACGTCGTTTTTCGCGACTCGTGGCGTGAGCTTTATGAGCAGCTTGAGGATGACTCGGCCCCCGAGATTGTCCCATTTTCCGGCAGCAAGGTTGAGCGAACAAACAAATGGCGCAATGATCTTGGCGACCGCCGTTTAGCGGCCAAGGGATCGAATCCGACCGCCCCATGTTTACTCAATGTCGAAAATGACCCAAACACAATCGTTTGGCTTACTGCCGGAGTTGATAAAGATGCAATCTCGTTTTTGCTACAACGATCTCCGGACGCTTCAACTGATTTCGATCCACTGGATGTCTACGACCGCATTGAAGTCGTTGATGATAAAGGAAACGTTCACGGTCAGATACTTACTGTTTTACCGTCGAAAGTAACACTGCCAGTTGACACTCAGATCGAATCCATTTCGCTGATTGCAAAATCACCGGATCGTCGCAAGCATGCGTTGTCCGACCGGAGTCAATAGATGCAGCGAGGTTGGAGAGACAACTACGAAGAGCTTGTTGTAGCTGGCAATTTTGTGCCGCTACTGACCAGTTCGCCGACCAACGTTCCGGGTTTACGGTTCGACGACTGGCATCGGTTCGTGTCCGACGACTGGATCTGCAGTGGGTTGATCAAGCTCCAAGATTGCTCCGAAAGCGATCTTCGGGAGCAACTCGATCACGGGGCAATTGTGAGCTTGCTGCGGCACGCGATTCTATCCAAATCGTCTCGTTTGGTGCGGGATCACTTAGCCTTTTGGACTAAGTTCGGAGCTGATGATAAGACTTGCGAGTGTCTCGCTAACGCAATCGATGAATTCTGTAAAGTTTGGTCGCCACGTCACGACTACAATCCGGACGAGCGACTGGAGAATGTTATTGACCTTCGGAATGGAAAACTTGAAATTCAATTCTCACGCGGCCTGACTGAGCTTTGCCAAATACTTCTGTCATTGAAGATCAATGATCAGACCAACTTTGTCGGGGAAGCCGTTCCAATCGAGTTGATTGGAAATGGTACCGAAAGTGTCGAGTTTCCGATTGTCGACATTAACGGAGAAGAAAAGTCGTTCCGTCATCTGAATGTCGACTTTAGCGTCGGGTTATCGTCTTCACCCAGCCCGTCAAGGTCAGACGACACCATTGCTGCACCAGATGTAATCCAGCAGCAATGGAAGGCTTTTCTCAATGGTCTCCCGAGTTTTTCATTAGATAATCGCGACGGCAAAGCAGACAAAGCTGATCAAACTAACCTTCTATATCTTCCGTCCTGGTTTGCGGGCTATACGGCAGGACTAGATGCCAAGCAGATTGAGTTTGTCTCCGCTGGCCTAGCGGTTGCCATCCAAACAATTGCCCGCGGTCGTAAATTCCCGTTTGGACTTGGGTTCTCGGGTGAATGGCAAGACAAGCAGCTAAAGCCGATTCAGAATCTGAACCGAAAGATGGTGGCCGCAAGGAATTCCGGCTGCGTCTTATTTTTTGCTTGTGTACATCGCGACGAATGGTCCAGCCTCGCGCCACCAGATGGCCTGCGGCTTGTTGCGTTGCCATCGGGGCTGGAGTTTTCTGAGTTGCTACCGATGATCAATTTCGCTTGCGGCGCGACGGGTTTCACCGACTTCTACACCAAATGTGCATCAGGCATGATCGCGAACCCATGGATTGAGACGCATCCTAACGTTGGATCGGCAAGTCACGACGATCGGTATCCGGTTGGGTTTGTTGGTCGAGAGGACGACCTGAAATCGCTCACTAAACGACTCGAGTCGGGACCGGCGGTTACGTCCGCAGTGGTGGCTCCCGCCCGTGTCGGCAAGACCAGCTTGCTGATGAAGACGGTCGAGATCACCAGTCCGCCTCCTGCTTGGTTCAAGATCGACCGGACCATGCCACGAACGCGATACTGCGATCTTCTTATGAGCCGTTTGCATCAGCAGCTTCGAGATCGCTACGTCCCTTTGCGTCCATCACGTGACGCTACTGGGCACGAAGCCGACTACCCAAATATTTTTGGCCCGTTCTCAATCGTTGTCGACGGCATGGATGAAGCAGCGAGCGAAAAAGAAGCTACACGCATCCAGGAGGAGTTAGCGAGTGCCTTTCCCTCAGCTCGAATTTTGCTTGGTACCCAGCCCAACATCGTATCGAATGTCACAGAGATTTACCCAAAATCGTTCCCACGTTTTGATGACGACTGGACGGCAACTGAGCATTCGATCAAAGATGCAACCGAGTTGGTCGAGCGATATCAGGTGCGATTCAAAGAGAAAGAACTGTCAAGAGAAGCTTCTCTGGTGGCTCAAGAGGGTTACGCCCGGAAAGCTGCGGAACGCGCCTGTGGGGGAATTGGCCATCTGACCGAGTTTCTCGAGTCGGTCTGTCGGCACCATGAAACGCTTCCCGATGACCCCGAATCTTTCCCAGAATTCAGCGATGAGCAATCTTACGTCAACAACCTGCTCGAACGGGTGCTGGAAACGTATGACAACACAGAGCGGCCGCGTATCGAGCTTTTCACAGCAACGCTAGCGTTCTTGCGAGGTCGAACGTGGCCGATCACGGATGTTACAGGGCTAGCGGGACTTGATGATGGCTCTCGATTCGGCGAGTGGACTCCGACTGGACTTTTGTCGAAGGGCATTGGCAGAATCCTTCAATGCACGCCTGGTCATGTGAGGTTCTATTCACCCCACACCGCACAGGCGCTTCGCATTCACTACCAGAGTGAGTTTCCTTCGATTGCACGAAGTATGTTAGCGCGACTTCGGTATCCAAACAAAGACAAGCTAACGGCTTCACTGGTCAACAATATCGCCGGGCTAATCACCGAGTTTGGAACGCCTGGCTTGGGGGATGAATTACTTTCGACAGATTGGGCGAGGATGCGATTCGGCTCACTGATTGAATCGACGGACAGCGTTAGGTTGCTCGCTGACGAATTGCTTCAGTTGCCGACACTCGAAAGGGCTGATCAGGCTAAAATGTGTTGCAGTTGGATCACTCAATGGCAACGAGACATCGACGAGACATCCGAAGTCCGGTCGTCATGGGCTCAACACGATCCGAGTGGGTTTCTGTCCCAAAGCGAGGTGAGCGTAACGGGGGTGCCGATTCTTTTCCATCCGGTTGTCATACCGACCGGTATCTCTCTAGATGCTGGCGACAACTCGGATGTTGATGGGATTCATATGCGGATCGACGCAGCCTTCCAAGATGGAACGATTTGCGTATGTGCGGCATACGTCTTTGATCACATTTATCCCGAAACTACCGCGCACCGGCACATAGCACTGGATGGATCTGTTTCGCCCCAAGGAAAGCGTTTCTGGAAATATGTTGCCGACGATGGCTTGGAGTGTAGGCTCGCAGGGCAAAGCTGCATTCTCGAGGCAAGGAGTACCCCGACAGACGATTGGTCCAGAATCGATTTGGCTGCATTGCTTGGGCTTACTTCGCGGAGCGAGCACAATCTAAATTCACCTGTCGTAGAGTTTGAAGAACTCAATTGGGATGCGATCAATAATCCGAGCGAAATGGAATCTGATGTTGATTCCCAGCCGGTACTGGAAATTAGAAACGCTGCCATCACGAGTGCAACAACCATTGCTTGTTCATCAGTAATTCAGACTGGCACCCAAGAACAGCGATGCATAGTTCTCGTCAATCTAGAGGGAGAAAATACCTCACAGGTAAAACGGGTCGAGCTAAGTGGGGAACATGGCGACCTGATATCCGGCATGCATGACTTGCTGGTCTTTGAGGAAAGGCGAGAAGAGGACCACTATCCGGTCGGCGATTACGTTGTCGATGCGACAAACGGGGATTTCTTTCCTGAAAACGGAACGTTTCCGTCATTGCATCTCGTTTCGATTTCACGGCAACAAACGCTTATTCTTGTTCGAGCAACTGATGAAGGTTGCAACGGAGCGTATCTGCACGGGTCAGGAACAATGCCAGCGAGGTATTTGGCGGATACGACTCACCTCTCACGAAACACCTTCGTTGCAGACGTCGACAACGATCGAGTCGTGCTAGTATCAGTCTGTAATGCCGAAGATTCTTGGACGATTCAGAACTCCGTGCTTCTGCTATCCGAAGGGATCATCATCGACCAGCCACCTGAAGATGGCCCTGCGAAACCGATCACCATAAAAGGCTGGGTTCGGGATTGCACAATCACAGAAAAGTGGATTGTCATCGCGTTTCAGTCTGGGAGAATCGAAATTCGCAGCAAGCATTACCCCTACCCAATCTACGCACTTGCTTTCGTTACAGTCTCGTTCGATGGCGAGATAGAAAACTGGGTCAATGTCTCAGACTTACTAGTGTCACAAATTAGTGATGGCTGCTGGTTATGGGTAGCGACCGATCAGCTAAACCGATTCGACCTCAATGACTTGATCTCGTCAGAAAAAGTATGATGATCCCACATGGTTCAATAGCAAATGGCAAATGTCTTTTTGCTACGAACCTTTTGCGGTTTAAAATTCCGGTGAGCTCTTTCTGAAACCGGAATCGCCGTTGACCAACTTCCAAATGTGCGGCGGATGGCCATGGCTTCTTCTCGGTATTCTAGGCAGGCTTCGGTATAGGTCATGCGTTGGCCGGCGGCTTGACGCTGGCGAATCCAGAGGAACATGGTCGCTCGGTCGAAATGCTTGCGACGACAAGTGCAAAAAGCGGAGTCTGAAAAGCTATGCAGCATCAGTCACTACAGACTGATCTTCGTCAGGCTGGCTGTTGCGAATCGCCGCGAAGATCGACCAATTGCGAAGGGGTAAACGCACAAATTATGCATCAGCGTCCGAGGGCCAAAGCACACCCAGGAAATGGACCTCGGGAACTTCAAATGGAAGGTCAAAATCTTCCATCTGATTCTCGATAATCAAATTTGCCTTCGCAATCATCGAGTCAATTGCGTCTGCGTCGGCAGGTCGTAACATGGCGTCATCGCGACGAAGAGTTCGTTTTTCGAGCAGCTCGTTTAATCGAATCAACAATTCCCAGTCTCGATGAAGATGTCCAGCACCATGAACAATCTCCACTGCCGCAACAAACGCCCGCACATTAGACGATCGTGATGTCA
>JAGQPO010000645.1 GCA_020426665.1 Planctomycetales bacterium | reverse complement strand
GATCGCCGCGGTCCCCGAGTGATAGACATGGATGCCCCAATAGGTGTTGGAATGCACCACGTTGCCGATAATCGTGCGCAGCGGTTCGGCGCCGACATAGCCGGCCGCAATGCCGTACTGGTTGGCGAAGACGGCATTATTCGAAACCGTGGTTCGGTCGCCGTCAATCCCAATGCCATAGGTAGCATTGTCGTGGATCGAATTGCCATCGATCAACGTGTCCGTATTACCACCGAACACCGCGATCCCTTGGTACTGGTTTCCGAAAATGTCGTTGTCCGAAAGCGTCGTGTTGGTATTCGCTGCGTCGACTCCCAGGTTGACTCCGATGTAGCCGCCGGTAATCGACAGATTCGATAGCGTCACCGAATCGGTACCGACCAGATCGAACACGTAGCTACCTGATGTGGTATTGCCGCGATCCAGGATCGCCGACTTGCCGGCGTCGGTCGGACCGACAATCCGCACACCAGAATCTTCTGCATCGATCACAATATTGGATAGCAGGTCGTAAGTGCCCGCGTCGACGTAGATGGTGTCGCCGGGTTCCAAGTCATAGGCACGCAGCAACGCCGCGATCGAAGCCATCGGCGCATTTGGCGAGCGGCCGCTGGCAGCGTTGTCACCGGCAGCGAAGGTGTACTGATTATCGGTCAGATCGCTGTCGCCGGGGATGTTGACATAATACTCGTTGCCGGCTGGAGTGATCATGAACGCGGCGCCCGATCGACCGCTGACACCGCCGCTGCGAACGCGTGCCAGTGCCGTCGCTCCGTTGGTGATGAAGCCCGCCGGAATCGTCCAGTCGAAACTGCCGACTCCGCGAGAATCAATCGGTACACCCGTAGCGATTTCCGTCCACGTCGCACCACCGTTGGTCGACACATCAATCGAAGCAGTCGGCGAAGTGATACCCAACGGATTGGTCTGTAAGATTTCGACGGCCGCCAAACGACCAGCGTAACTGGTGATAGGAGCCGTCAAGCCGATCGACAAACCATCGTCACCCGCGACGATCACTTCGAATTCTTTGACGATCGCTTTGTTGGCAGCGCCGGTTTGGGCGAGCAAGTTCACGGCCGATTCGACCACGATGTCCTGAATTTGAATGTCAAAGTCGGGCGAATACTGATCCGAAACGAAGTGCAGACGAATCGTATAGCTGCCGACCGGAATCGGGATCTGGTAGTTCAGTTCACCGGCCCAATAATCCGCCACGCTGGTCTGCTGATACACCTCCTGTGGTGCCGGGTCGGTCACGCCGGACAAGTCAACCGGATCAACAATGTTCGAATGAAAGCCGACGGTCAGGAAATCGTCGGCGAGCCACTTCGTGTTCTGGCTTCCGCCCACATTGATCAACATCGCCGTCCGCTGTGGCGTCAGCCCACTGGTTTGAAAACGGATCGACTCGGTATCACCGGCCGTCCACTTTTCCAGCCCCACCGGGGACAAGACTTGAACCGTTTGTGAATCACTGGTCGTTGCCTCGGATGTGTTGCCATAGACGCCAAGATTGACACGATCACCGCTGGGAATGGGTTCATGGAAGTAGGGCGAATCCGGATTGCCTCGATCGATCGCCGGCGAACCGCTGAGCAGATGGAAATCGTCATCGACGCCTCGATCACCGGCGATTTCATCCAACCGCATCGCGTCGGCGTACGAGAATCGGTAACCCACCAGATCCGTCAACGTGACTTCGATCGTATCGCCCAGTGCGACATAGTTGCCAAAAAGTTCCCACGATTGGCCGTCGGCAACAAAGTCATCCGAGCCGTCGGAATACTGGCTCTTGTCGACAACTGCGATGACTCGATCACCGCTGCTGACACGGTACTGAGCGTAGGCGTAGTAATCGGGAATCCAGGTCGCCGCCAGACGGTACGTCGCTCCGGGGGTGAGATTAGTGAACGTCCAGGTTGCAGTCCCGTTGTCGGCGAAATCCCCTTGACGGTAATCATCGCCAAATCCACCGGGGTTGCCGCCGCCAGTGGTGAACGTCGTCCAGGTTCCCGTGGTGCTGAAGCCCGCGTCACCGTCGTCGATGATCATTGTCGACAGCACGTCACGGCCGAAAGCCAACAAGTCATCGGCGCCGTCGACATCCAACAGCATCGGATCGCCGGCCAAACCGTTGGGATCGAAACCGAGCTCGAATTTCCAGGCAACTAAGTCACTAAGCTCACTTCCATCCCAACGCCCCACGATTCCGGAGCCCGGTGTATGGAACAGGTTGTAGTCGCTGCTGAATCCGACCTGCGCATCGGCGGCGACGTTGATCGCCGCCCCGTTTTCAACCCAGATGATGTTATTGGACAGGCCAACGCCGGTCGAACTTTCGATCGTGATCGCGTCACCGACCGATTGGTAGATCGTGTTGCCCGTGATTTGTGGAGATCGAACGCCACTGACATAACCGTAACTCAGGTAAACCGCCGAGTTCGTGTTGGCATAGACCAGATTGTTTGCGATCGTTGCTGTATTCGTCGAATCAAATCGCATCCCTTCAATATTGGAGTAGATCCGGTTGTTCGTGATGTTTGATTCATAAGCGTAATAACCAAACACACCAATCCGGTTGTCGTAGATCTGGTTCGAATCGACCGTCGAATTGGACTGTCCCTGAATCCCGATGTCGTTTCCATGGACAAGGTTGCCGCGCGCGACCGCTCCGCCATCGACGATGACCCCAACACCCCCCCCGTGACCGTAGACTTCATTGTTGATCGCCGCGGTCCCCGAGTGATAGGCATAGATGCCCCAAGTGGTGTTGGAATGCACCACGTTGTCGATGATCGTGCGCAACGGTTCGCTGCCGACATAGCCGGCTGCGATGCCATACTGGTTAGCGTAGACCGCATTATTTGAAACAGTGGTTCGGTCGCCGTCGATCGTTAGACCATAGCTATTGTCGTGGACCGAGTTGCCGTCGATCACCGTGTCCGTGTTGCCACCGAACACCGCGATCCCTTGATACCAGTTATCGAAAATGTCGTTCTGCGACAGCGTCGTGTTCGTATTCCCGGCGCCCGCGCCCAGGTTCACTCCGGTGTAGGCGCCGGTGATCGACAGATTTGACAATGTCACCGAATCGGTACCGATCAGATCGAACACGTAGCTGCCTGATGTGGTATTGCCGCGATCCAGAATCGCCGACTTGCCGGCATCGGTCGGACCGACAATCCGCACACCAGAATCTTCAACGTCGATGACGATGTTGGATTCGACCGCGTAAACGCCTGAGTCCACGTAAATGATATCACCTGGTTCTAAATCGTAGGCAAACAGGATTTCGCGAATGGACGATTTAGGAGTGCTGGGCGACGTACCGCTGGCGGCCGGATTCCCGGCCGCTGTTGTATATTGATTGTCATCCATATCAACGTCGTCCGCGATGTTGACATAGTACGCGTTGATCTGGCCGGTAACATTGATCGGCGTTTGTGAGGATCCGATCAGTCCGCTTGCGGATTCAACCATGACGTGATAACCGCCCGGGTTGATTGCCGCATCGATCGTGAACAGAAAATCCCCGTCGTTTAGAATGTCATCGGCGATCAAGATGGCGTCGCCACCGCCGTCGGGCACAAGGCTGATATCGACCGTGCCGCCGACTTCGCTCGTCCGCCAATTGATTTCAAAGGACTGACCGGCAGGCCAGTCCGCGGCGGCAGCAGGCCGTGTCACCAGCATGAACTGAGAAGGGCTTTTGGATGCGGCCACGGTCCCACCGTAGACGCCCAGATTGATATATCCCCCGTTTTCCAACGGTTCGTCACCGACTGCCACCGCATCGTCGCCACGGTCGATTCCGACAGATTGAACGGAATCAATGCTCCACGTGCCCATCGGGAAAACAGGTAACCCGCTGATCGAATCGATCACCGGGGCAAAGCTCTGACCGTGCAGGCTGCCGAACTGGCTTTGCAAATGGAAGTCATCGTCGAATCCGCGTGACAATCCGCTTGAACCAACAATTCCATCTGGCCCGACGATGTCTACAAAGCTCGGATCACCGACAAGACTGGAGTTGTCCGATCCGCTGGCGAGTTGCCAAGCACTTAGAGTCTTTCGTGCCGACCCGGCCCAAACGCCCAAGTTGCCTGTTCCCGTAACCATGTACAGGTTGTAGTCCGCTTGATGGTTGAGCTGGCTGGGGTAGTCCAGGTCGAATGCAGAACCATTTCCCACGACCAAGATGTTGTTTGAAATCTCCGGTCCCGATCCGGAAGTGATTCGAATCGCAGAGGCATTTCCATCGACCCAAACCGTGTTGTTCCGAACCTCGGCCGTTGACTGCGGATTGTTAAGTGATATCGCAACGTCGTTGATGTCGTAAAGCAGATTGTTGACGACGCTTGAGGGAGCGTAATTTGACAGAATCCCAAAGTCGTTGGAGTAGATGACATTATCTTTGATGGTGCCGAGGTAATATCCCGACACGCCATCACGGTTGTCGAAGACTCGGTTGCCGATGACGGAACCGTAGGAATCTATCCCGATCAGGTTTCCGTAGGAAACATTGTGTTCAACGATACTCGACGCGGCGGAGATCCCAGCGCTTGACGCTTGTCCGTAGGCAACATTGCCCGCTACCACCGCAACTCCTTGCGCATACAGACCGGAGTAACCGTTTTCGTAAAACTGATTTCCCAGGCCCAGTGAAAGGTCTCGGTTGCCGATGATCGCGCCCTCGACAAGTCCATACAGCAGCATTCCGTAGGCATCGTTCCGATAGCTGACGCTGGACGTGATGGCAACGATCCCGGCTTGATTGAGAACCAATCCGCTGCCCCCATTGTCGTAAAATTCCGACGCGTTGACATCCGCGACATTTCCGGCAATTTGAACGCCGTCGTTTTGGTTTCCGAACGCCGAAATCGACGACAATTGGGCGACAGATCCCAAAGACATGATTCCATGTCTTCCGTTATTCGCCGCAGTGATCTCAGAAAGCCGCAGTGCGCTGCCGGTATCCAGATGGATTCCATCTTGCGTATTACCGCTGACGTAAAGTCTCTCCGCCGTCAGTGATGTTGTTCCGTCCGTGGCATACAATCCGTACTCTGCGTTGTTTAATGTGAGATCCGAAACCGTCACGAAGTCGGCATCGACAAGTTTGACAAGCGGCGCGACGGTCAATGGCCCTGCGTGCCGCAATGTTGTCGTGCCCAGTTGTGCGCCGCGAAGCACAAAGCCTTCGTCGTCGCCGATGCCCGGAACATTCGAGATCGTGACCGGGTAGAAGATGCGATAGTCACCATTGTCCGAGAACACGGTGTCTCCAGCTGACAATGTGTAGGCAACTAACAGCGAATCGATCGACGGCTTTGGCGTCGATGCCAAACGGCCGGTATTTCGGTGGCTGCCGACGGCCGATGTGTATTCGTCCCCAACGGTCGACGCGTCGTTGACAAAGAAGCTGGTCGTGTTTTCCGGAACGCTGAAAGATTCGAAACTGCGGTCGAAGACGATAGCGTCGTTGGCCAACGAAAGCTGCAACCGCAGCCCATACGTTCCATAATCAACTCCGCTTGATACCGGCGTCCAGGAAAAGGCACCGTCGTTGGCAGTTGCCGACGTGATGGTCGTGACGAACGCAGGACCCTCGGCGGTGTCTTGCCAAAGCTCGATTCGGATCGGCTCGTTGGTTGGGACGTCGAACGACTCCCAGCGAATGGTCTTAGGAACATCGCGTTCCCAGTCGGTGTATAAATCAGGGCTGCGCAAGTACAGTCGCGGCCCGGCAGCTTGCGCGGCGTCGGCCGACAATCCTGCCCGCGAACCCAAGTCCGGCGCATAGGCGTCATCGACGATCGCCAAGTAGGCATCGTCGACGAATTCAAAGTTCCCGACCGGGCCGGCACCATCGGAAACAACTCGGTATTCTATCGAACGAGTGCCGACGGGAACGGCTAATCGATCGCCGATCAAGTACCAACGATCCGTTGATGCATTTGCATCGATTTGGACGTTCTGCAAGACGGCGTTGGTTGCCGATCGAAATGCGATCTCTAAACGAAGCGTCGATGCCGCCGCGACACCACCATCAACGCGAACACGTAACGACGTGATCGCATCGAGTTGCCCGGCGTCAATCTTGATAGGATCAATCCCATCGGCGACCAGGTTTCGAACTTGTGAAAGCGAACCAGAAACGGAAGTGTCGATCTTTAACGATTGGGTACCTTCGTAAAACGCGGTCGAGCTCAACGAACTGACGAGCGTCGGCGAAGTCGTCCAGGGCGACAATCCGCTGCCAAAGTCGGAGCCGACGATCAAATTTGGGGCAACCAGCGGATCAACGCGTGTGAGTGGTCCGTTTCCGTCGGTCGCCGGTCCGGTCCGACGTTGATTTGCCGCCGCTTGTACCAACCAATCCGTGTTTGCCGACCCCAACGAATAGATCGGCTCGACACCAAACGGTGCAACGACGGTCGTACCAAAAGAATGCAGATCGAACACATGCAGGTCGCGCTGCCAATCCAAAACGTCGTCAAAGTCTGTGAGTGAATAGCGAACCAAGTGCCCACCGTCTTGGGCGTGATACAGGTTGTGATCCGAAAAGAAGCCCAACTCACTATCGGAATCGACCACCAGATTGGATCCGCCAGTGGTCGACATGATATTGCCAAGAACTTCCGTTTCACTTGAATTGTTGCGAACATGCACGTTGATGCCTGTGGTTTCGACAAACGTGTTGCCGAAAATTCGCGTGCCTGTCTTTGCACTGACATCAACCGACGTCACATTGTTCTGGAAATCGTTATGCGTGATCGTCTGCATCGATCCAGCAGCGATTCCCACGGCATTTCCAATGATGACGTTGAATTCGATCGGTCCTGTCGTGGAAATGCCGATCGAATTGCCAATAATTTGATTGGAACGCAGTGGGTCATTTCCACCAACTCGGCCGATTCCACCGATGCCCAGACCGTTGCTTTCGATTTCTTGCCCCGACACTGTCGAATCGACGGTGTTCAAAAAGACGCCTGTTTCGTTACGCGTGATTTTGTTTATCGCGTCAATGCCGACTAGACCAAAACCCGATGCTGGATCGTTCCAATCAACCAAAACACCTGTTTGATTTCCTTCGATTCGATTGTTGCGCAATTCAGCGGGCGCGGCATAATGCACTCCGATCGCTGAATCATGAAAACGGTTCTCTTCGATCAAACCGCTCCACTGGGCTTGCAATTCAAGCGTTCCTGAAACGGAGTTGTCTCGCATCAGACCACTAGCGGGCGCAAGTACCTGAATGCCATCTGCGTCGATCCTGTTGTCGACGATTGTTAGAGCCGTCGCGGCACCGGTGAGGTACAAACCGGACGCGAATTGGTTGTCAGAGAACAAGACCGTGTTTGTCAGGCCGCCGAGTGTGACGGCGGAACTGAATTCATTGCGGAGGAAGTTGAAGTTGCTTCCACCGGAAACAAACATGCCGCCATTGGAGAGCGTAGAGTCACGCAACGTTAGATCAGATGCGTCGGTGATCGTTAACGATGACGTGAGGTCTAAGTTTTGCAAGACGACGTTGGAAGCACCATTGATCGAAACGGGACCCGAAATCGAAATGCCTGGTGAGCCGAACACTTCGACACCCGAATCCGCGGCCAGAATATTGAATCCGACGGGCTGATCGCCGACGACCAAAATCCGGTCGCCAGGATTCAGATCGACGGTTGCCAAGATGTCCGCAACAGTATTCGATGAATCGGCTACAAAAACGTTGGTCGGTAAGTTGCCTTGAGCGACCAATCCGATCGATCCAACGCCATCGATTTCTCGCGCCCACGTCAGCCATAGACGACCGCCAGAATCCACTGTCGTCTCAATTCGATCGATGTTGTCCTGTTGGCGTACGATACCGGCAGCACTCGAATCGCTGGCCAACGCCGATTGGAATTGCAATCCCGACCATTGAAGGGAAAAGACTTTACCGGGATCAATGGCATCGGTGTGGTCGATCCAACTGAGATACAAACGTCCCGAACCAGACGAAAGTATCGGATTGTGAACCGTCCCGGTGGATTGGCGGTTCAATCCGGAAACACCACGATTCGTCGCAGAACCAGGCCCGGCAATGTTCCAGGTGGTTCCCGCCCAGCGACGAACGTAGACTTCTGAGCCGAATACGTCGTCGTCCATCGAATCGGTCCAGGCGGCAAACAGTTCGCCTTGATGATAGGCGACGCTCACCTCGGATGCGGATACCTTCGCGTCGCTGATACCGGTTGTCGGCGACGTTGACAAGTCCGACCAATTGACTCCGCCGTATTCTTTCACGTGGACGTTCGAAACGGTGCCGTCGGTTTGCGTGAACCCGATGGCAATTTTCGAACCATCGATGCCGACGGAATAGTCAATCACGTTTTGAGTCAGGCAGACTCCAAATCCATTGGGCGAGCCGTCCAACCCGTTCCATTGGCCGCTGACATCGTCAAAACGAAACGCAGTCAAATCGCGTGTGCCGGTGACTTCATCGATCCAAAAGACGACGATGCCTGCGGGGGTTGAAACGGCCTGTGGGCTAAATGCAACTCCGCTTTGACTGACCCGGCTGGACTGACCCGAACCGCTGAGCGATTGCCAATTGCCGTCGGCAGGATTCCAGACCGCTACGTGAACATCGGACTGCGCCCCTGATCGTTCGGTCCAGGCGACCACTGGATTGCCGCTGGGATCAACGGTGATCGACGGTTCACGCGACGACGCGGCGCTGTCAGAGATGCCGCCAAAACCGGCGGATTGATCGAGCTCGGTCCAACCGTTGACCGAGTCGTGGCGGGCGACGTAAATCTGGTAGTTTCCGGAACGGTCATCCGCCCAGGCAACATAACGTACGTCGCCAAACAGCGCGATCGAGGGTTCTGTTGCCAAGGCAACACGACCGCTGATCCCGTCGGGCCCGTTGGAACCGCCGACCCCGTGCCATCGTCCGGCTTCATCGCCGCCCGTTGCGAGCGTCGATGCCTGCTCGGACGGCACTGCCTGCTGCTGCACCACGGGGTCGGGGGTCGGAGTGGGAGCCACAAAGTCGTTCGGAGAAGCGGTCTCACCCAAACCGAAATCGACGATGTTGCTCGCCCCAGCCCCGGGATCGATCGCATCATCTTCGTCTTCGCCGAATAACAAATCGTTTCCGTCACCGCCGAAGAGTTGATCACGTCCGGGACTGCCGATGGATACCAGGACCGTCGTGCCGACGCTGCCGACCCCGAAGTCACCATACACATAATCCACTGCGGCGTCGTCACCATCGCCCGCGGCGGTATGGCCGTAGATCGTATCGTGATCAGCTTCGCCGAGCAGCGTGTCACTGCCACGCCCGCCTTCGATCAGGTCGTCGCCCAATCCGCCGTGAATGACGTCATCATCATCGCCACCCGACAAGGAATCGTTTCCTCCGTACCCGTAAATGACATCCTTTCCGGGGCCCCCATCGGCGATGTCCGCGCCGTCGTCGCTGCCACGAATGACGTCATTTCCGGCGCCACCAAGTAAACGATCTCCAACACCACCACCGCCGATCAATTCATCATCGCCCTCGTCGCCTTCGATCAGGTCGGTGCCGACGCCGCCGTTAAGGAAATCGTTTCCTTGACCGCCCATCAGTGTGTCGTTGCCGCCGCGGCCGAACAGTTTGTCATCACCGCTATGCCCTATCAAAACGTCGTCGCCGAACAATGATCCATACAGAACATCGTTGCCACCGTCTCCGTGCGCGACGTCATGGGTTCCACCGCCGACGTCGATGAAATCATCGCCGAATCCTCCTTGAACGAAGTCGGCGCCTTGACCGGCGTTGATCGTATCGTTGCCTTCACCGCCGAGGACGTAATCTGCGCCGCCGAGTGCATCGATCGTATCCGCCCCCGATCCTCCGTCGATATAGTCACCGAAGAAAATCACATCGGTGAAATCGGGGTCGGTATCGCTTCCTTCGTCTGAACCTGTGATGACATCGTCACCGCCATCTCCGCGAATGATGTTTCCGACTCCGAACCCGGCCAATAGACGATCGTTTCCTGCACCTCCTTCGATGACGTCGACGCCGAATCCTCCATCGATGGTATCGTTCCCATCATCCCCGAGTAATTGATCATTTCCAGCTTCTCCAAAGATCCGATCATCGTCGTCACCTCCGGAAATGACATCATCGTCGTCTCCGCCATGCAGATCGTCGCTTCCGGCGCCACCGCTGATCGAATCCGATCCGAGCCCGCCAAACACGCGGTCGTTTCCATCGCCTGCGAGAATCGTATCCGGCCCTGCCCCGCCCTCAACTTCGTCGTTTCCTGTCCCGCCATCGATCGAATCAGCGCCCTCGCCGCCAAAGATTGCGTCGTGCCCGTCTTCGCCATTGATGACATCATTGCCAGTGCCTCCGACCAAACTGTCATTTCCGTCGCCGCCAAAAATCGTATCGGGTCCGCCTTGCCCGAAGATCGAATCGTCTTCGCCGTCTCCATAAAGCGTATCGGCAGCGTTATCGTCGCCTGCACCGTCGACGCGATGCCCGTAGATCAGGTCTTTGTCCGGCCCGCCGCGAATGACGTCGGGACCGCCGTTTCCGACCAGAAGATCATCGCCGTAGCCTCCGAGCAAAGAATCGCTGGCAAGATCATCACCGGCACCGGTCGCGGAATGACCGTAGATGAGGTCATTCTGTGAACCTCCGTCGATGGTATCGCTTCCCGATCCGCCTTCAATCTGATCGAGTCCTTGTTCGCCAAAGATCTCGTCGTCTCCGTCTTGACCGAACAGGAAATCGTCATCTCCGCCGCCGTGAATCAGATCGGGTCCGCCGCCGCCGTAGATGTAGTCCGTACCGAAGCCGCCGCTTAGTCGGTCTCGCAAATTGTCATCCCCGATGCCATCGAGGGTGTGACCATAAATAGTATCGTTACCAGATTGCCCGTCCGCGAAATCTGATCCGCTGCCACCCTCGATCGTATCGTTGTCGGGACCTCCGTATAGTTCGTCGTCGCCGCTTTCGCCACGTAAAGTGTCTTCGCCGAATCCTCCCAAAAGCGTATCAATTCCGGGGCCACCATACAGAACATCGTCTTGGTTCCCGCCGTCGACAGTATCGTCACCGGCATCCCCATACACGAAGTCTTGACCGTCGCGTCCGTACAGACGATCCGCTCCGTCACCGCCATGTAACGTGTCGGAATCATCGCCACCATCTAAGAAATCACCGCCATCCTGGCCATAGAGTTCGTCGTTGCCCCGTTCACCATACAACTGGTCACCCGACAGATCTGTGGGGGAGTTGGTGCGGTTGTTGCCGTATAAGAGATCATCGTCGTCTCCTCCGCGCAGCACGTCCGTCCCAGAATCTCCTTCCAACAAATCATTTCCCGCGCCGCCTTCCAGGGTATCGTTGCCGGCTCCTCCAGAGAGTTCATCGTTTCCGCGATTGCCGACCAATCGATCATCGTCATCGTCGCCGGATAAGTAGTCGTTGCCGAAGCCACCGTCCAGATCATCGTTTCCGGCTCCGCCATAAAGAGAATCGGCGACGGCATCATCGGGTGTTACTTGGGAAGCCGGATCAAGGTGACCGTACAGCTGATCGGAGCCGCTACCGCCGTCCAACACATCGGTGCCGGAATCGCCTACAAGCAGGTCATTACCCGATTCACCATAGATGCGGTCATTGCCGTTGCCACCGTACAAGCTGTCCCAACCCGTACCGCCATACAGCGTGTCGGCGCCTTCTCCGCCCCTGACTTCGTCCGCGTCACTGCCGCCATCAAGTCGATCGTCTCCCAATCCACCGACCAACGTGTCACGTCCCGATCCACCGCTGATCGTATCGTTCAGAATTCCTCCGACGATAAAGTCGTTGCCCAGTCCGCCATAGAAGTCGACCGCGATGTTAAAGCCGTCCGCCGCAACGATGACGTCGTCACCGTTACCGCCGTCGGCCACGACTTTCGTGATGATCTTGCCGGGCTGGCCATAGACTTGAGAAAACGGGCCGAACGAAACTTTCACGACGCCAGGGGTTCCGGTGTTTTCAACGAGAAACGCTTCATCGCCGTCAAACGTGTTAACAGTTTGCCGAAAACCCGCTCGCGGCCCCATGTTCAACAACAATGTCAATTCGTCCGGATTGCTACCCGGAACCAGTGTCGCCAACGTTGGCGCGCTGACGCCGCAATCGGCCAATTCAATGTGTTCAATGTCGTCGGATCGATTGGCATTGATCAGGTCGATCAAGCGATTGGTATCGTTCGTCAAATTCGCAACGAAGTTTTGCGCACTGTTGGAATGATACAACTTGATGCGCGCCAGATTCTTTTCGGCGGAACCTGCTTTCCCGGCTCGGTAGAAGGCTTCGATAATGCCATCGATCTGTCCGTAGAAATCAAATTTGCAGTGCATCCCGACTTTTGTCGCGGTTAGTGCCGGATCCAGCGTTCCATCGGCGTTGCTGATCGTCAAAAGATCAACATTCTCTCGGTACTGCCCCGTTTGCTCCCATTCCGACGCACGGATCTTGCCGTCACCGTCGGCATCTTTCGGCTTTAGGTTGACATTGATGTCGATGCCGCCGCGCAGTCCTGCCCTGCCGACAGCGATTCGCTGTTCGTCCACCCACTCCACGACCTTTTCGAAAGCTTGGCAAATCCCAGCGATCGCCTTGTTGCATTTTTCGGTGACCTTTTTGACCGCTTCCAGGTATGGCAAACTGATTTCGAATGTCGCCAGATCGACCGTGATTTCACCGCCGAGTTCGATCAACGAATCGTTGGCATAAACGAATGGACCGTCGATGTTGTCGTATCCCAGGTGAATGTTTGCTTTGACACGAACTTCACCACTGAGCCGGTTGCTGAACCCGGGCAAGAAGTCCCAAATCGAAACGCTGAATCCACGGTTGATCGTGTGACGCAGGTTTAATTCGGGCATTTGAAAATCGACGATCGTCACGGGCCGACCGATCAACAAATCGGAAAAGCCATGCGCGTTCCGCAGCAGATCGATTTCAAGATCGCCACCGCCGTTGACCTTCAGCTCGTTGATCTTGAACGCGTAATCACCCGACTGCGAGTCAAAGTCGGTGATCACGTTGGGGTTGTTGTCGTCATACAAGACGACTTCGATCCAGTCACGACGGTTCGTCGGCGACTCGGGTTTCAACGGATCATAGTCGTGCATCAGCAACTGGAATCCGCCGATATTGATAAAACCAGCGCCCGGTTGCGACGGGTTCACGTTCGCAATGATGTCGATGACCTTGAAGAACTTGTCCATGTCCTCAAACGACTCGACTTTCCCGTTGACTGCTTCCACAATGTCCAAAATCGTCGTCGACCCAAATACTCGGCGCAGCGCCCAATAGGCATCCGATGGCACGATCGGCTTACGCAGTGATTCGACGGGATCTCGCAGCAACGTCGTCTGTGCTTTGAGTTCATCGATGACCGGTTTGGCGAATTGCCGAATGGCCTCACCGACGTTCAGCTGCAATCCGACGAACTCCACTGACTGTTGTGCCAGCGAAATACTGTCGGCCAGTTCCGTCGGCGTGAAGGCTCGTGGGACGTCAAAGTTGATGGGCCACTGAGTTTCAACGCCGAAGCGCATCAGCGGTTCATGACTTCGCACGACCAGGTTAGCACCTTGGAGCAGTACATTGCCTTGAAAGCCACTGTCCACACTAAGTTCATAGACAACCTTGCGAGCGCCGGCCGGGACGTCGACCACTCCGCGCAACTGCACGCCTCCGGTATCCCATGCCGGAACGCCGATGAACGAAAACTGCTGGCCCACGATGTTCAAAGACTGGCCCGAACCGACAGGCTGGTTCGCAGCATCGAGGAACCGAACCCTTAATACACCGGTATCGAAGGTGGGCTGTATGCTTGTGCGAACGTTACCGTCGAAGATCACGCGTAACGTGCCTCCGTCGATGGTCGCCGGCGTGTAACCGGCGCGCTGGACAAGATCCAGCGTGCGGCTAACCGGACCGGGTGAGTCATTCTCGATCGCTAGATCGTTCAACGACAGATAGTTGAACCCATCCAACGAGTCACCTTCGACGACCACGTCAAAGAACGCATTTCCCGTTACTTGTGATCGCTTGATCGGGGCTTTTTGGGGATCCGCCTTGATGTCATCAACGGTTAATCCCTTATCGAGTTCACTTTCATAGATGATGTCGTCGCCCTGACCGAGATCAAAAACAATTTTCTCCTGGATCCGAGTGCCACCAAACCAAGCGGCGTAGTTGCCCGATGAATTGGTGAAGTCATCAATTTCGATGACGTAGGTTCCGCTGACTGTTGCGATCGCGTCAGGGCCGGCAAAGATGACAGGATCACCGGGATTGGGCGACGACGAGTAAGACTGAAGGAACGGGGAACTGGTGTCTAATTGGACACTTCCGCCACCCGGAGCGTTGACCCGAACACGGGGTCGCAACGTTGCATTGGGCACGACAACGACTTGAATCGGATCGCCTGCGTTCAAATCAATCGTATAAGTATGGTGATCGCCCGTAGCGAACGGCCGTGAATACGTAAGTATCGTGCTGTCGTCACGCACATAGGTGTCGATACTGCCCTGGCTTCCGCGCACCGGTTCGGGCTGATTAAATTGCGGCACGGCACCGACCAGACTGATGTTCAACTCATCCAGTTCAGCCAACCCGATCACAGGTTCATTCAATACAACGTCGTAACCGAAATTCATCGCAACGGTTCCGTTACCAACCAGGAACGCATCGACGTCCGTTGACAGTCCCGGGATCCCGCTCGCAAGAGGCTGAATCTTTGTGATCCCTGGCAGCCCTGACGTGATTGTTCCCGACCACAGGATGTCTTCCGGATCACCGGCCTCGGGTACAGCAGCAGGGGCTGGTGAAGGGACGAGGTTGAAGCTTTGTAAAACCGCTTTTACGTCATCAAAACTTGTACGCCCGGCAGCGAACTCCGATTCCAACGCTGATGCTATTTCGTTTCCCAGGTCCGACAAGAAAGTAGAATTCAGCAGCGATCGTCCAATAATCGGTTGGTTGACTTCTCCCAATGACGCGTTGAATGTGGTTTGCAGCGTCTCAAAGAAACGTTGTATGAATCCCGACATCGCACGTTGATCACCAAACGCATCGAATTGGTCAACGATGCCGGCCAGATCGGGTGTGTCGACCGAAAAGTTCGTCGATGCAAGATCCGGTACATCAATTCGAAATACCGGTGTCAACGCGACGGAGGTTGTCGGGTGGGATAACGGCAACGTCAATGTCGAACGTCCTTGCACCGCCGCTTGAATCGCGCCACCGTCATTGATCGCCGACGCCACATACCGGCCGCCTGCGGTCGTAGGCAACGACAGCTGATAGTGCGCCGGAGCGCCGCTACCGTTGTCCAACACAAGCGATCCGCCCGCCACGGCCATGGACAGCGGCCCCGAATTGACTCGCGTGGTTAAATTGTTCTCCGCGATCTGGATTGCCAGATCGACGTTAGTCGTGTCGCCGACGTAAAGCTCTGGTTCAAGCCCCGGCGTAAGCTGGAATCCAAAATTCAAACTGACGTCGCCACCGCCGATCGTTTGGACGGAACGTCCACCGGCCTCGTAAAGTGAACGCGAACGCGACCATTCGGGGATACCGCCGACCGTGGCAGCAGACAACCCTGCGAGATCGACGTCGATTGCCGTCAATCGTTGCGTCGGATTGATCGCCCAGTCCAAGCCGACATTCAAACTCCCATCGGCAGCGACTTGCAGATTGACCTGTGTATCGGACAACTCGAACGCCGATTCGACGGCAGATTCCAGCATCTGCAAACTCGTCACTTGGGCATCGGACAACGCTTCCAACTTTCGCGCATAGTCGGAAACCAGCTCAACGGAACGGGCGGCGGTTTGAGACGAGAACAGGAACGGCTGATTCACCGCTTGCGCAGAAAGAAAGACACCCAAAACGCGTTCGATATCGCTGAATCCGGCGACCACATCCGCAAAATCAAGGGTCAACAGCGGCTCCAATTCCCCCAGCGATTGTCCCGTCATCGACACGACTCGATTTCCGAACAGATCATCGATCGACACATCCAGCCGCGGTGTTCCAGCTAGATTCAACAAGTTGCCTGTGGGAGTGATCGGAAGACTCATCGCCGAATTGGCGTTTCTTTCGATACGAAACGTCGTATCGGGCTTGTCCAGCTCCGCCAACAAGTCGTCCAATCCACGTGGCTGATTCGCCGGCGCTTCGATCACGGTCGAGTAAGCATTGGTGACGCTGCCGTTCACAATTCCGACATCGACAAAACCGTAGCGGGCTTCGGCTGAGAACACATCACTGGTACCGGCAACACTTAAATCGACATACAGATTGTCGATCATCACTCGACTGTCAAGCGCATCGACGCCTCCGCCGAAAGCAATGGGGCCTAGTGAAGCAAGCTCGACCGCCAGCCCGAGGTCCAGTATGGCCGGATCCCCGGCGGTCGTTGTCAGCACCAGGCTGGGCGCAGCAGACTCATCGGTCGTGAAAAACGTCAATGACTCGTCGACCAGATCGACGCCAACATTGCCAAGCCCTGCCGCCGCCAATGCAGCGCGAATATCGCCCAGCAGCATGTCCACAGAGACGTTATCGGTGGTTGATGACGAGGTGACCGTCACCGCAACGGCCGGATCACCGTGCACGCTGAGACTGAAATGGGCATCTCCGGTCAGCTGAGCTGACTGACCGACCGGCTGGACCCCCGTCACACTGGCTACCGCCGATTCGATCGGCCTTGCCAGTCCCAATTCTGTTACCGCCGTGTCCAGCGGATCAGCGATCACCAGCAACGCTCCCACCGAATCCGATTCGGGCCCGGTCAATCGCAGTCGCCCTTGTTCGAACGACACTTGTATGTCGTCCAAACCCGCAGCCAAAAACGCTGCGGCGACGTCATCCACTAAGTCGATCGGCCCCGTGTTGGCTGCGTCACGCGGAATGATGATCGAAACCGGTGATTCTCCGTTGCGGCCCAAGGCAAGATTGGCATCCGATGAAAGTTGTCCGTTGGATGGTAAATCGAAATCGCCCAAGAATGTTGCTTGGAATGGCGACAGGTCGATTTCAACGTCAAACCGGACTGCATTGCTGGTGGCAACCAACGAAATCGAATTCTCTTGGCTGAGCAGGTTCAAAGGGTCCAAGTCGACGTCAAACGTTGCCGCCGCTGCGGACGCGTCGAACTGCGCACCGGCTAGCGGAAGATGGAACGACAACCGGTTGGAGAACATGTCGTAGCGGGGATCGATCTCGGCAAGCGGTTGCCCCAGCGCGGTCGCAAGTTGCTCGGCGAGTTCTTGTGCCGTTGCAAAGGTCGGGGCATCGCTGCTATCGACCAGCGGGCTGACAAGCTGTGACGTGACGAGATCGCCATAATTTACCAAATCCGAAAATGTCTGGTTCTGTACCAACGGCAACTGGAACTGCAACGCTGATGTTTCCTCAAACGCATCAAACCAGCGTGACAGTTCTTTGAAAACCTGCACCGTTTGTTGTGCATCAATACGAAGAAAACTGCGAAATTCTTGGAGACCATCACCGGAGTACGTGATCGCCGGATCGATGCCATCGAAGACGTCGTCGGAAATCGTAACAATCAATGGCTGCCCGATATCAAATCGATTTGCCGCGTCGCTCGTGAACCGGGAAACCAAGGGCAACTCAGCTTCATAAGTTGAGGCAATGGCAGTCGTCGATACAAACTCGGAAAGCGTCATCCCCGTCAGCTCAGCGGACGTGATTCGATTCAGAGCATCGTCACTGGGATCCGACAGATCGGCGCTGACGTGGACATCAACGCCCATCTGACCGGCCGTCGTGTTCATTGACAAAAATCCGACGTCGGCATTCATGACCAGATCGCCGGAATTCACCGAATTGGAAAACACCACATTGGTCGGTTCGATGAAAAAACTGTCGGCGGGATTCAAACCGGGAGTAAGGTCCAGTCCAAATCGCAAACGCAACTCAACTCCACTGTCCACGGAGACCGTAATGTCTTGTGATACATCCATCCGCAACTTTGACTCGTCCTGCAATCGCGAAAGATCGAGAAGTTGATTTGTTGTTCGGATTTCGTTGATGTCGACTTCGAACAAAAGCTGATCCGGAGTCGAAAGGTCCGCTCCGTTCAATAACGCCGCCAGGGATGAGCTATCGCCAGCGCCACCGGCTAAAGTCGCAAAGTACGAAGACACCGGACCAACAAGTCGCGAATCTAGAATCGATCCGATCGGGACGGTGCCGCCAACCGTTAGGGATTGCCCGGAAGCATCTGGACGAAACACGGTTATCGGAAGATCCAACTCACCATAGCTACGCAACGATTCGGACCATTGCGAGAGGTTCTCCAGCCCATCGGCGAGCCGTTGTTGCGATAGCTGCGTTAGCGCGACTGCGGTCAGCAACCTTCGTTGCTCTAGACATTCCAATTGCAATCGACGCCGCCGCTGTTCGGTAGACAGACGACGACGCTGTAAACCAACATTCTTTCTCGACGCGGAAATCTGTGACCGGGCCACTTTGAAACTCGCTCTTGGAATGAAGCCAACTTCACACGATGAAAGTCGCCGCGGCGGTGCGTCCGACGGCAGAGCCCCAAAACGGAATCTAGATGCGAACACCTATTAAGGCTGCTCGATTGGGCTGACGCGTTTGCTTCGGTGCGGAGCAGCCGTACAGGCTCAACCGGTCAAATCGCTTCCCCTCTTCAGAACCATTATGAGGCGATCCAGATTCTAGGCAATTCGGTGCGAAAAGCACTGAACCTCTGTTGCAATTCCCCACACTATTTCGGGGGGGGAGGACCCGGGGATCACTTGGGCAGGACCGGAACGCCGAAGATGCCACCCGTTTGAGTGAAAATCACAAAGACCCGGACAAAATCCAGCCGGATCGAAAAGATGTCCAGCGACTGATGCTTCGTCAGTTTTTAGTTTTGGGGGGCACGACGGACATCCAGACGTTCGCCTTTGACAGTCACGACACACAGCGCCATTGCACGACTGGCGACCTGGTCCGTCGTACGACGCGTAGACTGGGCTTCGGTTTCAATGATTGGCAAATAATCGATGAATGAAACCGATTGAGGCCGGTAGCGATCAAATCTTACATGAACGCACAGTGTGTCTGGGCACATGCATGTCGGTGGAATAAATAGAGCGATGAGGTTCGCCAGCTTGCGAGTTGCAAGGTACGATCGCATGAAACGGTCGCGGCAAAGGTAGTTACGTCCGGAGTGCAGGAAGGTAGCATGCAGGCGGACTTCAAGAAAATGTTATCGGCAACGCCATTCATTCCATTTACGGTGGCGATGAGTGACGGAACTCATGTAACAATCAGGCATCCGGAAAATGCCCTACTAACAAAGCACTGGCTTTACGTGACCACCGACGGAGGCGAAACGACCGAGCATCTCTATTTGCTCCACGTGTCTATTTGCTCCACGTGACACGAATTCAGCGTACCGAGAAGGCAGCCTGACCGACGTGACCAGGCGAGAATTCGTATTGAACAACCGTTTCGATCATCGAACCGTCAAAAAGGTGTCGTAATCGGTCCTCCTCGGAAAGCAGGACTCGCACAAATCCCGTCTTCCGCAAAAGACCGATACAACGACGATTGGACGGTGAAGTGGTAGCTGTAATCCGCATGGTTGCACCGACTTCTTCAGCGATCGTTTCTCGCACCTGTGGCAACATCATGGGATCTTTTGCCTGGTTAAGCCAACCGGATGTGTTTGATAGTCAAAACCAGAACAGGACAATTGAAACCAGCAATACGATTGTAATACAAGTCAGTACCAATCCGGAAATCCCAAACGTCGCTGAACGTGATCTCTCATTTGTTGATGGGGAAATTCGTCGCCCGTCTCGTTGCACATCATTCGGCATCCTTATTTTCCGGTGTTGGTCAAAATTTCAACCGAACGCGCCGGGCAACGAAATAAGCCAAAAACGGCAACAGCAACGTGGTGCCGTAAACGAATGACTTGACATAACACTGGGGCTTCATCGGGTCATCGCGACCGAGCTGCATCGCTGGTGGTTGATATGGATTGCCGTCTCTAGTCAAAGTCCACACGCCTCAATGAGTTGGCTGTATCATTCATGGCATCAAGCGGAACAGCCGACCGTGAGTGATAGTGGCAACCCCAGGCCAGTGCAAGAAAAGCAGCGACGATGGTCCCACAGATCCCAATCACGGCATCAGGGTCCGCATGCTCAAGAGCCAGAAGCATGGCCACTGCGATGACAACCTGCACGACGCTCCCGATGAGACCAAATATCGCGCCATGGCTACGGTCCCGATGCCACTGAAACAACCAAGCGATGACGACCGGTGTGTTCGCAAGGAACCAAAATGCAACGTGTCGGTCAGGCGGTGAAAGAAAAAGCAACAGCACAAAAGCGTGGTATGCGATCGCACCAATCACTAGCAGCAAAAAGCTCCAACGCGCTAAGTAATTTCCGATGTCAAACGATCTTTCGTTGGTCGACGCTGGAGGGCTATACGGATTTCGATCTATAGTGTCCATAAAACAGCTTGGGGCAACTTAGTTTGCACGGTCAATTGCGAAGGGCTGGTCGGCGAACGACCGCAATCACACACTTCGACAACCAAAACCATGATTCAAAATCGCGGCCGATCGGCGACTTGGTTGCATCGCTTATTGGTTATCCGGCTGCCGTCGACGTCGCCTGATTCGAGCTCTATTCTACCGGCCTTGGCGAACGCGGTGTCCCGTTAACTTCAACATTTCGTTCGTCATCGATCACGACCTTGTCCCCTACATTTAGCGCACCAAAGTCTTGATCATTTAACATGAATCGAACCTGCGATCCATTCACGCTTTCCAGCTGAACCATGATATCGTCACCCAATGTAAAACGTTTTCTTGCGCTGGACTGTTCAGGATCGAGGAAATTCGCGTGAATTGCATCATCGGTGCTTGCGCCACTCGAATTTACGCGGACACTAAACTCAATCCCGAAGACCTGCGCGGTCCCCGCACCATCGTCATTTTTTACGAAGTCACCAGTGGTGGGAGGAATCGGGATCGAGGAAGTCCCGCCGCAACCAACGAGTGCAAGCAGCACCAATAAGATGACCTTCCGCATGTCGGCTAATCGCATGGTTCGTCGCTCCTTTGCATTTAGGTAGATTTCGTATCGCCCAATATCGTCTCGTGCGAATCGATCGCGATCCGGTAGTGATTTATTATCGTAGATGCCGCGATTGTCATCGCCAAGTTAAATGAAGCCGCGGAAGAACACTCGCCGCACAACGATCGTTGAACCGTGCAAGGATCATTGAGGGATCGCAGTCCGCGATTCCCGTCCTCGCGAACATTCCATTGATTCAATCGCGTCGCGAATCATCTCTCTCGCTTTGGTAACGTCGTTGGTCTCGCCTACACATCAGAATGGGCAGGGAATCAAAGTGTTGGAAACTATGTTTCGCAGTTTCTGCCAAGCGAATCCACGCTCATTAAAAATCTCAATGGCATCGGTCATTTCCATTCCAGACGTCACGATAGCGTCCGCGTCGTATTCATTGTCCCTTGCAACAGCGTTGCTTGCCACAACGCCGTCGGCCTGCCCGGTATCAACAGCTTGTTTAGGGATCAAAACAAACCTGCCGGAAATGATTTCGTCCAAACTATCGTCTGCATCCGGGTTGCATGCCGTCCAGTGTTCACAAGAACATTTCGGCTTTGTTTCATCTTGATGCTCTCCCCAGTTGTTCACCCAATGGCCCATCACAACCCTTAGCTTGGAACCGTCGATCACGTCCTCGACCACCTCAGCAGACCCCTTCGTGTCAATCAGGCCGGTGATTCCATAGACATTCGGTTTCGTTTTATCGCAGCTTTGGACGTAGCCGCTCATACAGGCAAATGTCCACTCTGATCGGGACGGAATGCGGTAATCGTACTCCGCATCGAACTTCGAGAGCGTCTGAGCGTACTCGGACCACTCACGCCATTGGGTCGGATGCCCACTGTTGTGATGCCAAGTGATTGTTTCGTACGTCCCGTCGCCGAACGCAGCCTTTCGAAACGCGGAATGCTGGGCCCAGGTCAATCTGGACTCCTGCAGGTAATACGATCGCTTCGGGAATGAGCCTTTGTGGTCGGCGCGTGACGTGTCAATCGTGACAAGGCGAAACGTCATTCCAAACTGGTTGGTAATCTCACGCGGCAGAGTCGCTGGCTCCACCTCTGCCTGTGGCGAGTATTGTCGCGAGCTCTCCGACGAGTTATTGCCGCGGTTCGCGGGAGGCGAGCAACCTACGGCGGCTAACAAAAGACAAATAGCGAAGGTCTGATTAGCTTTCATAGGACTGGGGAAGCCTTCGCGGACGTCAGTGGTCACCGCACCCGCGCGATAGACATGATTGCAAAAACAAATCGAATTCGCCGGCTGCGAAACACCGCGTGGTTTGCGGGTTACGGTTCGCGGGTTTCGGTTCGCGTGTTTCGGCCACAACGACAACACGCACCATGGTCGCTCGATTGCAAGTATAGCCGATTCGAAGCAATAAGGAGTTTTTAGAGTAGCGGAACTCGTGCGTGAGTTTCGGTCGGAACCAGGAATCGTCGAAAGTCTTGACGACTTCCGCTACGGCTTGAATCCTGATTCTTGTTTTTTGACGGAACAGTAGGAGATGTCGCCAATGAGCTTGGTTGAAGACACATTAGCCTCCACTGGCGGACCGTCAGGGCTGTTTGCGGCACAGCGTGAATGAAAGTTCGCACACCTTCGATGTGGACGTGCTGGCTGATGACGGTTCGGCAACCATCAAAAAAACAAGCTCGACGCGCGAGCCAGTGGATCAATCATTGTTGATGTAATCCACAAGCTGGCACGCCGAGCTTGTCAGTCGGTTGGCGGGTTAGCAATGCTCCGTTCCGGAGAAAGGAGAAGGGCCATGGTGAAGCCCTCCCTGCCTCACCATGGCCCATCAGTGCTGGAACGATGGCACCGATCGTTCCACCCTCCCAATCCATGGTACATGGTGTATCGGCTACGACACCGCGACTCCTGTAGCGGTTTCGCGGCGTCGCCCGATTTTTTTATTCGGACCGGTGAGGCAATTTGCTAGCAATTAATGCCAGCTTATCGGGCTACTTCGCGTCGCACGCGTCACAGCTGGAGGCCGTGTCGCAAGCGGCCTTGCCACACCATTCGGCCGGTGCGGGTCCGCAATCAACGACACCCGCAGGATGAATGTTGTTGCATCCACCACCGGCGCAATCATTGCATCCCTTGGAGTGTTTGGGATGGATCGACAAATCGACTCGCGAATGGCAGCGGTTTTTAAACCCATCCCACACGTGAACGTTACAAGCATTGGATCTCCAATACTGATAGAACGTCGATGTCGGTAATTGAGGCGGTGTGTAGGGTTGGCAGAATTGGTCTTTGACGAAATCGTGCTTTTTCAGTCCACAAAGCCCACGATTGTTACATCCACAACCCGACGCGCACTGTCCACCACAATCGGAGCAGCCGGTCGCTTGTCCGGTGTATTGTGTGTTGTCGGAGGAAGCCATCGGCGGCGCGGGAAGCGGCTCAGCGGCTGCCGGGGGAATTTCCAACGCTTCGGTAGCCGGAGTGGATGCCAATTCCGAAGCTTCGGCGGGCAACCCGATGGCGTCCGAAGGGGACTGCATTTTTGCCTCTTCGACAGCGGAGGTGCCACCGAAGTTGACGTCTGCCAACAAGGCTTCGAAATCATTTTTGGCGTGAAGCTGGCCCGCG
>JAGQPO010000644.1 GCA_020426665.1 Planctomycetales bacterium | reverse complement strand
AGACGACGTCACGATCCGCGGCAGTTTGATCGCGGACGGTTGCCACATCGGCAACAATGTCACGATTGAACACAGCGTGATCGGGTTGCGAACCGTGATCGGTGATAACGTCACGATCAAGAATAGCGTCGTGATGGGCGCCGACTACATGGAAGATGCCGACGAATTGGCTCCCGGTCGCGTCCCACTCGGGATCGGCAACAACAGCACGGTCTGTGGCGCGATTCTGGATAAGAACTCCAGAATCGGAACGGACGTCTCGATCACTAACTCGGGTAACGTCGACTCCCTGGGCGAAGATGAACCACTGCAAGTCCGCGACGGAATTTCGATCGTGATCAAGGACGGAACGATCGAAAACGGGTTCAAGTTCTAATTTCGTGATCGCACCCTTTCCCGAACTCAAGGTGATTGGTCTCGGACCGAACGTGTCACCGGACAACCGATGAAGAAATCAGCCAAGGAAAACGAATTCCTTGGCCGTTTTCACCATCCATCGCCGGGAGACACTGTCATGGCAAAGTACTTCGTCCAATCAGGAACCTTACGCACCATCGTCCAAGCCGACTCCCCTCGCAAAGCAGCGCTATGGGCGGTCCATCAAGCGATGCAACAAGTGCTGCCGGTCGAAGATCCCCAGGCTGCAACGGTGCTGTCAAAAACCGAGACGGCAGCGGAGCGGGGGATTTGTGTAATGGACGAAATCGTTCGCGTCAGCCAGCTGGGCTTCGGCGCCGCAGACACCAAAACGCTGTCGACGATGGCGGCAGTCCGCGAGTGGAATGAAATGTTTTCGGCTCTGGATCGTTTACAACGAATGCTTGAAGAGGGGATCGCGGCTTGAATCGTCGCGATCGCATGACGATGTTTCAATCATTCGCCATGGTTTCGACCGGCCAAATGGTTTCGATCGGCCGAGTTTTGAGGCGGCACGGTGCTTGACCGATGCGCTGGGCCGGTCCGCACCTTCGCCACCGCTTGAGTCTCGTGGCGAGCGATTTGCAACGACTCCAACGCTTGGCGTTGCAATCGAGTACGGTTTCGGTGATCAGTTTCCCTTCGCTTCCCATTTGGCGTCATCGGGGGGTCAATCAACACAAATAATAAGAGGGCAACTGCTGAAGCAACACCCAGTGACGGGATCTGCAAAATCGAGGCATAGAAAACGGAGCAGGCAAGAATCAATGCCCCCAAGGTGATCATGGCCAAATTAATAATTTCGACCATCAAGCGATAAATGCGACTGCCTAGATGCATGGCGTGTTTTTTTCGGTTTCGATCCAAGGAACCGGCAACCATCGCGAGCAACCGCAGCGATCCGATGATCACGACACACAACGGTAATCCGACAGCCATATACTCTGCGGATTCCGGATGCAACAAAATCAGATAGACGCAGACCACGCACAACGTCACCGCAGTCACGCGGACTGCATTGCGAACCAGATGCGAAGCTTCCATGACCGCATGAATCGCTGGTGACGCCACTCTGGGCGTCGACACCCTCGGCGGAGACATCGACAACGATCGCTCAGCTGCATCGAATCGTGTGCTGGGTCCGATTGCTTCATCGACATCGGCCGCCCCAGAATGAACGGACCGATCGACCGCTGAGGTCGCCCCAGAGGTTTGCAATGACTTCGACAAAGGTGACGGAGCGCTCGGTGTTGCCGCTTCAACGGAGATCGTGTCTTTCATTTTGGACGACGCGGTTCGAATTACATCCATCCATTCTTGCGGCTGATCGCAGTGGCTGCATCACAAAAACTGCGCGACAACAAACCATACGACGACTCGATTAGCAGAACGAACATTGACGAATGCTTCAAATTGATTGTGATGTTGGCTGTGCGGGAAAGCGATACTGCACCACGCAACCACCGGTAGCAAACACTGGCAGCAAACACCTTTAGCAATTCTCGTACCAAATCACTCGTTTTCGCTGTTTGCCACCCCTCCTCCGGCACGCCACCGCAAGAACGCGTCCAAGAAACCTTGCAACTCACTGCCGTCAATCACGCTGTTGAAATTACCGACATAATGTCCTGTGCGAGCGTCTTTGACACGTTGATCGGGGTGCAAGAAGTAATTGCGTATTTGGCTGCCGAAACCCGTACGCGCTTGGGTGCCATATTTTGCCGCGGTTTCGGCTTCTCGTTTTTCCTCTTCTAGCCTGGCCATTTTGGCACGCAACATTTTCCAGGCGTTTGCGCGGTTCTGGTGCTGGCTGCGTTCGC
>JAGQPO010000643.1 GCA_020426665.1 Planctomycetales bacterium | reverse complement strand
CCGGTCATCCACAGTGTTTGGATCTTGGAATGATCCGAAATCGATGCGATGGTTTCGTCACCACAGTCCGTCCAGCTGAGATCCAGCTCGTGAAGGTTCTTTGCCAGTCGCAGCCAATCGCTGATCGAATGATCAATACGTGTGACTTCAAGGGATAATTGATCGAGTCCGGTCGGGTCGGGGCAAAGTTTGGTAACGTCTTGCACGGTGATCGGCAATCGCGAAAGGTCGATCCATCGGCAATGCTGATCGGTTTTGATTTCCGCCAGACCCCGTGCGGTGACTTCGCATCCCGAAAGGCAAAGTTCTCCCAATTTGCGTTCGGTCGGATTGGAACGAATGACGGTGTCATCGATCTTTAAGAAATCGACTAACTTTCGTTCGGCATCCGAGGGAGTGGCGGCGCCGGGAACGTCGACTCGGATTTGGTACAGCGAGGCAAGTAACTGGTAAACCCAGCGACGTTCACCGATCGAATCGCCGTCCAACAGAGCGTGTGTGTATGCGATGGCGTTTGCGTACCATCGTGCCAGGTCGGCTTGTTTTTGGACGGTTTCTCTGCCTCCGAAACGCAATTCTTCCAGCGGGATGAAATCGCGACCACCTAGCGTTCGGTAGCGTGCGAATTGCAGACGAGGACTGTCCCATCCGCCGACCGTCGCGCCGTTTTGATCAAACTGTAATGATTCAAAGTACCCGGCGATTCCTTCGACCAACCAGAAGTCCAGTTTTGATCCAGGTGAATCGCCTGACAATCCGGAGCGAGTTGCTTCGCGAAACAGTTGGTGAACCAATTCGTGCCGTCTTGTCGCGACGGCGTCGGCAGAGTCGGACGGATAAAAGAAGGACGTTTGTCGTTCGTCGCTGTAGAAACCTGTGGACTGTCCGATACCGGGCATCGATTGCCCGAGTGTTCGCACGTAGTCGGCGGCATCTTTTAGCAACACGATCCGCAGTTTTCTTCGCGAAGACAATCGGGCCGGATTCTTTGACAGAGAGGATGCGATCGTCTGGTTTTCCGCAACGTTGGCCAGTTGCAGCGCGACCTGGCCTTGAGATTCCCAGAGGGGAAAAAACAGTTGCGTCCAAACCCAATAGACACGTTCCAGGTCGGCGGCGACTTCACGGGTGGCGTCGTCATCGGCATGGGAGAAAATTTGTAAGTGGGGCGTGTCGACTTGTTGATAGGTCCCGCTTTTCCATCCCAGCCAACTTGGTGCGCTGCGGCCACGTGACGATTTGATCAGAACACTTTGCTGCCGCGCCGTGGTTCCGATCGGCAGCCCCAGGTACTTACGGAGCACCGGGTCGCCGGGGTTGGCGGCAAATTCATTCCAAAGTCGCTGATACGGTTCCCATCCCTCGACTTCCCAGCGGGGGATTTGTGCATCGGGTTGTGGGGCGCAGACTCGTTGGATCGAGTTGCCGATACGGTTCGCGGCCGTCTGAATTTCTGGGCCGGGGATCGCAATGGCGATCATGCGGTCGGCGCCAGTGGAGTCCGCTGACCGTGCCAACGACGCTAATACCGAAGTGACAATCGCCACGGTGGCCAACAGCAGTTGAAATCGCTTCGACGTGGACGCTCGCATCCAATGGGATGGCACGGAGAGCAGCAACGTCATCCACTTCTGCGGTGATCCGAGAGATTCAGCTGGGCGCATCGGGCGGCTGGGGTGAACATGTTTCATCTCACCATTGTAAACAGACGCTCGTCCCGGCTGGGTCAGTAAACTCGCAGCTGAATGAACAGCGGCGCGAGCTTACTCCGGGACGAGCGTGACTGAAGGGGTCACGCCATTCCAACCAGGAATCGCGTTAGTGATGCGTGTTCGTTTCGCGTGACGCGAGTTGGAAGTGCCCATAAAGGGTCTGTTCACGCCGAACGATGTAAAACTTTGCGCGGGGGCCTTTTTTCATGTCGGGATGATCCAAGATGCCGGCCAGATCGGTGATGCTGGCGGTTTGCCATCCGTGGATTCCCAGCAGCACGTCGCCGACTTGGACGCCCTGTTCGGCGGCGGCCGAACCGCTGCGGACGGACGTGATATACAGGCCGCCTCGATAGGGAGTCCGCATCCTGGCGTTCAATCGGTTCATGGCGGCTTGTCCGATCGGCTTCGCCCGAATGCCGAGTACGGTCCAGGCGGTGTCGCTTGGTGCTGTATCTTCGGAATCGTTTGTTCGCGTCGTCGCGACCGCGAGATCCACAACGCTGCCGGCCCGTTCGACGCTCATCGGAACTTGCTGGCCAGGTTGAATCTGCAGCAGTGCGAGTGAGTAATCGAGTCGATCATCGACGGGACGCGAACCAACGCGGACCACGCGGTCACCCGGCTTCAATCCCTCCCGAGCGGCTGGACTGCTAGCGGAGACATGCGTGATGGTGACACCATCGCCATCGCGTGGTCCGCCATTGGTTCGCAAACCCGTGTCTAATCGGTTAGCGTTATGTTCGTCGATCATCGCTGTGACGATTTGAACGACCTGGTCAATCGGAATAGCAAATGCAATTTGTTGAGCACCGACTCTGACGGCCACATTGACGCCGATGATTTCGCCATCGATGTTCAACAGCGGTCCGCCGGAGTTTCCCGGATTGATTCCCGCGCTGATTTGAATCAAGTCTTCGTAGTCTTGTGTGTCGTTGACCGGCACGTCTCGGTGTAGGGCGCTGATGATGCCCTCGGTACAGGTGTGGACGTAACCGTATGCGTTACCGATTGCGATGACACTTTCGCCGACCATCAAGTCGCTGCTGGTTCCCCGTGGAACGGTGGGCAAATCCTGGTCGATGTCGACCTTGACCAAAGCAAGGTCGCTGCGTGGTCGCGATGCGACCAGTTCCGCCGTGGTGACGGTCCCGTCGTAAAGCGTGACTCGAATGTTATCGACGTCTTCGACGACGTGATAGTTGGTGATCACGTAGCCACGAGGGTCGATCACGACGCCGGTGCCCATTCCGTTAACCTGGCGGAATCCTCCGGGGTCGGTGGCTCCGGCAAGTCCGGCGGCGGTGCTGCGAACGGTTTTTTGGCCGTGCAAGTTAACGACCGATGGACTGGCGCGACGGACGGCAAGGACCGTCGGTGTTTCACGTCTGGAGTCCGTCACACGACGCGATGCCGTTGTCGGTTCAAACGATGTCAGCGAAGCAACTTGAGCGGACGCGCTCGAAGATTCAATCGCCGCCATCATCGAAAGAGTCAGGCCGACTTTCGTGATCCGTCGAAGCCACTGGGTCGTGGCGGGACGGAATCGCCGAACGGCCGGGGTGAGTTGAAGCGGTGGTCGCATAGGTCCCCGTACCCGGTGAGCAGAACTGGATGCGTTGGTTGTCGATCGAAGGTTGCGGGATTTCGATGACAAGTTGAGCCGGAGTTCCCGGCACGAGAGAGTGAATCGGAACAACCAGTACGATCGCTTGACGGCAGGAACCGGATGCCGCAAGGTTTACCAGTCTTAACAATCGCCCCCGCAAGCGGTGGGGCAAGCCCTCTCAAACATGTGGTTTGGGCTGCCAGAGAGAGCCCATGGATGAAAGCGACTGAAACCAATCAGGACAAGAAACCCGAGAATCTTGTTTCATTCGCGGTCGACTTTGCCAAGAATCCCCAAAGGTCGGACGAACTGTCAACTCGAGCGTGGGGAAGATGCGACAGCCGAGTTAAAATGATGGCGTCGATTCCAATCCGAAGACACAAAGACTCGAAAAGTTTTTTTGTGGTCCGGCAGAACTCTGGGCGAGCGACGTCGGGCTCCCTCTCCAAAATGGCCGGCAACGTGATTGACCATCCATCTGATCCGATTTCATCGACTTCCCAACGGACCGGTTTCGCCGACGAGCAATTGGGCACCGATGAATCTTTTGACATGGATTTGTTGCCGACGGCTGAATTGGTGGATGTCGGGCGAAACAACTTCGTGGATTCTGAAGACAATTGGAATGACGCCGATTCGTTAGCAGTCGTGTTGGACGAAAAGTCCGGGCGACGATCGCTGATTGGACGCTGTGTCTCGGGTGTGACGTGGTTGATCACCAGCCTTTTCTGTATCGCATCACTGATCGGTTGCCTCGCGGTTCTGACAGCGATTCCAATCGTGCAACTGATTGCACTTGGTTATCTGTTAGATGTTGCGGGGCGACTTGCAGCGGGCGGAAAGTTCCGCGACTCGTTGCCGCATCTTCATTCCGCAGGAAAAATCGGACTGGTCGTCGTCGCAGTTTTTGTCGGATCGTTGCCGGTCCAATTGCTTGTACACTGGGAAAGTGTTGCGACATTGATCGCACCGGGATCGAACCAGGCGGCGACGCTTCGGACTTCGGCAATCATCGCATCCTTTGCAGGCGTTTTGTATTTGTTGTGGGCCTTAGCCCGCGGCGGCAGATTGGTCCATTTTATTTGGCCGCAGCCTTTGCAGATGTTGCGACGAGGTTGGCGACCGAGCACGTACCGAGAGTTGCCGGACAAGCTTTGGAACTTCACCGGTTCGCTTGAATTAGGGCGATTTTTTTGGCTCGGATTACGAGGAGCGATCGGGACGTTGATTTGGCTTGTTCCGGCGATGATCATCATTGCCGCAAATCGAAACGGCGAAACAGGATTGGCCGGACTTGTCGGCGGCCTGGCGCTGATCGCGTTGGGTGTTGTGATGATGTACTTGCCGATGTTGCAGGCGCACTTTGCTTCGGAGAATCGTTTTCGCGCACTGTTCGAAGTGCGACGGATTCGCCGTTTGTTCTGTTACGCGCCGTGGGCTTGGCTGACGGCGATGATTCTGGGGTTGGTTTTGCTGCCGATTCCACTTTATTTGTTAAAGATCGAAGCGACGCCGCGTGAAGTGGTTTGGTTGCCGACACTGGTTTTTGTCGCGTTCATCTTGCCGGCGCGTTTGGCGGAGGGATTGGCGCTGCGTCGAGCCACACGAATCGCGAAAGAATATGGTGACGGCGCCGTGAAACCGACCGGCAAATGGAACTTCTTTTCGCGCTGGATCGTCAGGCTGTTGATGCCGGGCGTGGTCGGAATCTATTTGCTGTTTGTGACGTTGTCCCAATTCACCAGCTGGGACGGACTGCAAACGTGGGTCCAGCAACACGCGATTCTGATTCCGATTCCATTTCTGGGCGGCGTGTGACGGCTTTGCGAATTCTTGAGTTCTGAATTTGATCGGTCGAATCCGTCCGATATGACAGATCCGTCCGATCTTATACCGGGTCGATTGGACAGGACAAACCGAACGCTGGAAGGCATCGGCCATTTCCGTCTGGCTTCTTTTCGCCCTAGAATAAGTTGACCATTCGAGTTCCTACCCATACTTAGTTCGGATTTGGTATGCCTCCACGCAACTTCAATCTGATCCTGTTTTCCGGTTTGATCAGCCTGCTGTGCCATGTCACCTACCGCAACACGCGGACCGCCGGCATTCTTGGCGAAGCGATTGAGTTGATCGAAGCCAAGTACGTTGATCCGGTTGATCGGCAAAAACTTGTGATGGCGGCGATGGAAGGTGTGGTGACGCAGTTGGATGAGCACAGCAGCTATTTTGCCGTCGATGCGTATGAATCGTTCCAGGACAGCATGCACCAGGAATTCGCGGGAATCGGGATATTTGTTGACCAACCGGTACAAGGAGAACCGGTGCGTGTGGTCACGCCGCTGGTCAATTCGCCGGCGTTGCGGGCCGGAGTATTGCCCAACGACCGGATCGTTCAGGTCGATGGCATGAACGTGACGGAAATGGCCCTGCCGGACGTCAGTGATCGGTTAAAGGGAAAGCCGGGAACGACGGTTTCGATCGTTGTCCGTCGCGGTGACCAGGAGCACACGATGTCGGTGACTCGGGCGACGATCGAATTGGAATCGGTGGTTGGTGATCATCGCGATTCGTCTAACCAGTGGGTGTTTCGTTTGGCCAGCGAGCCCGGCGTGGCGTACATTCGGCTAAAAAGTTTTGGAGAAAAAACGGTTCGTGAGTTGGGCGATGTTTTGAAGTCGCTGGACAATGATTTTGATGCGTTGGTATTGGACCTTCGCAGCAACGGGGGTGGATTGTTGTACGCCGCGCGAGACGTTAGCGATATGTTTTTGCCTGGCGGACCGATCGTATCGACACGCACTCGTGGCGGCAAAATCGAAGATTCATATTCCGCCAAACCGGGGACATTGGTCGATCCGTCTAAACCAGTCGCGATTCTGATCGACGAGAACTCAGCCAGCGCCAGTGAGATTGTTGCGGCCTGTTTGCAAGACAACCACCGCGCGATCATCGCGGGAACGCGAAGCTATGGAAAAGGAACCGTTCAAGAGATTATGCCGTTGGAATACGGGCGAAGCGCGCTGCGGTTGACGGTGGCGAGGTATTTTCGTCCCAACAACAAAAACATTCATCGCCTTCCCGATGCGACGGTGGACGACGAGTGGGGCGTGACTCCGGATGACGGATTTGTGATTCCGATGGATCAAGCGGCGCTGATGAAATTGGGTTTAAGATGGCGTGAAGCTTCGTTTCCGATGCTGGTCGGGATCGATCCCCCGGAATCGGCGGCTGTTACCGACGCGTCCCCAAGCATTGACGATGAAGCGACGACGAAAATTTCTCCGAATTCTCCGTCGACACCGAAATCGCCCGGTCAGATCTTGGACGATTCGGCCGTCGCGCCCGCACAACCGCCACAATTAACAGAGGCCGCTCGGGAAAACGTGGCGCGGGGGCCCGAGGGGTTGGCCGATGATCCTCCGCTTCGTGCGGCCGTCGGTCGATTGCTCCGGCAGGCCGGGGTGTCAGCGCCTACAGTCCCGACGAAGGCTCCCGAGGCCGAGGAGCCGAACGCCAAGGAATCCTCGAAAAAGGCGGCCTAATTCGCCCCCACGTCGTTCAGCCTCTCCGAGGCTGATGCCGGTGGCGTGGCTGTTCGTTTGAGTCTCGGAGAGACTCGGCTACGTGGGTTGTCGGTGGACTCGCAATTTCATTCAGCTAAAAGGTTTGTTGCTTGGATTGGTGGCGATTAGCGAGAAATGGCGTTTTTTTAGCACGCTCTTCTACCGGCTTAGCCTCCGACATTTCATCCTCCGATCATAAAGAACATCGCCGGCGATTTGCGTTCTTGCGGTCTGGTTTCTTGTTCGACGCGGCGGGTGATTGATTCCGGCTTGGGTTCCGTCCGACGTTGATTGGCACTGCGTGCTTGTCGCACCACATCCATGGGTTGATTCACTCGTGACCGTAATTGATTCAACTGGCGATCGAGCTCTGATTTCAATTGTCGCTCCAAGCCGTCGATGGCGGTCGTTAATGTCCCACCGATCGAATCAACGGACACCAACGCATTGTTCAATTCGGCCAGTCCCTTGGGTGGTTGAATCTCCAGCTTCATTTTTCCCAGGATGGGTTGCAAAGCCGCATCGGCAAGTTTTTCGAGAGGCTTCAGCACGACGTTGAGCACTTTGCCCGGCTTTTCCAAGATATCGCGAACAGAAAAGCTGACACTCTTTTTGCTCAGCGGATTCTTGATGGTCAATTTTTTTGAGAGTGCTTTTTCCAGGTTTCCAGCCAATTTTTCGCCGCTCTCCATTTTTTCTCCCATGTCATCAATCGAATTTCCGACGGTGCGAAACTTGTTGAATTGATTTGCCAACGCATGCACTTTGTGCCCGACCGCATCAGCTTGCGTTCGCGCGGCCACAACGGCATTGACGGCGGTTCGAGTGATGGGACGCGTTGTTCGCGAACTGGATTCGAGTGCTTGCCGAGCAAACGCGTAGGGCTCAGCTTGTTGCGCAGCCTGTGAAAGATTTACCATCCAACCCGATGCGGTCATCGACATTTCTCGCAACCGACTCTCGGCCCCGGCAAGTGATGACTCCAACGATCGCAGTCGATCTCGGGTGGGACGCAGTACCTTCGTTTCGGTTTTGTCTGTTTTGACACGCAATTCATGAAGCTGCGATTGAATGCGTGAGAGGTTCTTGCTCAACAGTCGTGTCGGCGTGCGAACCTTTGGAATCGAATGGTAAGGCTTCAATTGGTCGATCAGCTTGACCAGCCGTTTATCCATCGCTCGGATCGCAGTCGTGGCGTCGATCGATTGATCAACCCCTTTGCGAACCGATGCCACCGCAGATCGCAACTCGCGGGCCAAGGTGATTGTGCGGTCACATTCCGCTTTCAGCTGGGCCAGATCTTGGTAAACCATTTGAGTTTCTGGCAAATCGCTGGGAATCGGAGACGATGCCCCGGCGGTCGAGATCGAGACAATCGACAAAGTCAGGGCGACAAAGCAGTGGCGGAACATGGTATTGGACCGGAAAAAGGGGGCGAAACCGCGGGGTCGAACCCGCTCCACCATGACCTGCGATTTTTGCCGCGTCCCCCCTGAACCTTTTTTCGATCTTTTTTTGCACCCCACGGACGGCCGTTCGGCTGAAGTCCGGTTTGATTTGTCTGCGGCCCCACGGGTGGCGTTTGCGGAATCGTGATTGTTTGGTCGCCGAACCGGAGATTGAAATATTTCGTAAAAAAGTCTGTAATACCGTCCAAGATGGTACAGACCAACCAACTCCGCTGGTGCCCTGCCGAGGCGCCCCATTTGGACCGATTTCCAGCACAATGAATGCACCCCAGATTGACGAACAGATCGCGAAATATTCTCAGATGTGCACTCGCCTGACCGACGAAGTCGGGCGTTTGCTTGTCGGCCAAGAAATGATGGTTTCGCGACTTCTGATCGGACTGCTGACGGGAGGCCACGTGTTATTGGAAGGTGTTCCCGGACTCGCCAAGACGCTGACCGTCAGCAGCCTGGCGCGGGCGATCCAGACCGATTTTTCGCGTATCCAGTTCACTCCCGACATGCTGCCCGCAGATGTGATCGGCACCGAAATTTTTTATCCAAAAGAAGCCACGTACAGTGTCAAACGCGGCCCGATTTTTTCCAACCTCGTTCTCGCCGACGAAATCAATCGGGCTCCGGCAAAGGTTCAATCCGCGCTGCTGGAGGCGATGCAAGAACGCCAGGTCACAATCGGAACCGAGACCTTTCGATTTGCCGATCCGTTCTTGGTAATGGCGACGCAAAACCCGATCGAACAGGA
>JAGQPO010000642.1 GCA_020426665.1 Planctomycetales bacterium | reverse complement strand
CGGCTTCTCACAATAAACGTCCTTGCCGGCTTTACATGCATCAATCGTCATCAATGCATGCCATTGATCGGGAACGGTAACAACAACCGCGTCAATATCTTTCGAATCCAGGACACGACGATAATCGTCGGTCATCATTACGGATCGGTTCGCTTCCTTTCCAAGAAACGCCTGCGCCTCCCCCAAGTAATTTTTGTCAAGATCGCACAACGCGTCGATATTGTTCAGGAAATACTTCATGTTGTTCTTCGGTCCACCCTGATTGCCGACACCAATCATGCCGACTCGGACTCGTTCGCTGGGGGGGATCGCGGCAAAACTCGCGCGGTAGCTTTTAGCGGAGATCCCCATAAACAATCCGCCCGCAGCAGATTTTTGCAAGAATGAACGACGTGACAGGTTGCGCATTTTGGAGCTCTCCATAGAGCGGTTTGGAATTAGCGACGGGTGAAAAAAGGTTACGCGAAGAATTTGACTCGATAAACGTCGTTCAATCGAATTTCAACAACATTTGCCCCTTGGAAGGAAACGAATCAAGCGCCTTGCGAAGCGCAGCGTATTGGCCGGGCGCAGCGGCTTTGTCCAGCGGTTTCTTTTCATCAACATCGTTGCTGACATGAAAGAATCGGCCGTCTTGATAGAGTTTCCACTCTTGGTTTCGTACGAACTGTACCGCCTCGCCTTTCTCCGGCCTGGGATGATAGAAACAATGCATCCATTGCCGCGTTTTGGCGTCGCTGCCTTTGAGCAATGGTGCGAAGCTGATCCCGTCAATTTGCGAGGGTGTCTGGGCACCAGCCACTTGCAACATCGTCGGCAAGAAATCAGAAAAATCGACTAATTGATCCGTCACCACGCCGGCGGGAGTTGTACCGGGCCACCATGCGATCAACGGTTCACGCGTTCCGGAATCGCTTGTATTCCCCTTTCCCCCGCGAATGTCACGATCACCCAAGCGGGAGGTGATCAATTTATTGGTTCCGTTGTCGCCTGTGAACAAAATTAAAGTGTTTTCCGCGATGCCAAGCTGCTGGGTTTTATCGACAACGCGCCCGACCATTTTGTCCATGTACGCGACCATGTCCTCGAAGTTCTTTTGCTTGTCCTTTTCAGATCGCGAAACGCTGTCGGGCGTCGGCAAGAACGGATTGTGAACCAAAATCATCGGGTAATAGATCAGCATGGGCGCATCGTCACCCGCATGGTTTTCCATAAAGTCCAACAGATACTGGTTCACATGATCTGGGCCATAGTCATCTTTCGCGAACTGATTTGTTTTTCCATCAATGGTCAACTTTGGATTCCAAAAACGGTCGCCTAATTCCTTGACCTGCCACAGACAGTGACGATCAAACCCCATCTGCTCGGGCAAACTTCCTTTCCCACGAAACCGCTCCGCATAATTTTCGGCGCCAAACAATTGCCATTTGCCGCCGATCACGGTCTGGTAACCGGCTTCCTTCAAATAGTGTCCGAACGTTTTCTGGTCGCGGCGCAAAATGGAGAACGCTGCATAATTTCGCACGTTCGAAATGCCGGTCATGATCTTGACGCGACTGGGCGTGCAAAGTGGTTGCGAGTAACAATGTTGAAACCTTAAACCCTGGGAAGCCATGCGGTCGATGTTGGGGGTTTTATATTGCTCGCTTCCATAACAACCGAAACATTCATACCCGATGTCATCCGCCATGATCAGGATGATGTTCGGCGACTTGGCAGCCGCAAACTGGGCGCAAGTTAAAAACGCGGAGATTAATAAACATAGAATTCGCATAGTTCACTCGATGGTTAACGCTCGGGTATTTTATCTTCAATGACCCAGTCATAGGTCTCTGGCGCCAGGTCATAGTAATTAGCACGATAGCGGTTGATTGTATCCCATGCCGCCTTTGCCGAGCGTGCTGACGCATAGGGCATGACAAATTCTGCCATCTCTGTGTATCCTCTGTCGGCAGCTTCTTTGGCTAAATTGTCGGCGATCAGACCGTAGTGGTTACGGTTACGTCGATGCAAAAATTCATCCACTAATTCCTTTGCGACATCGATGTGCCCTCGCTGGACGGCAAAATGGAAGGCGTGCACGGCGTCGCGCCTTGCGCCAGCGGCCCGCAGTGCCCGAACGATCGATAGGCTGCCCATGCAAGCGGAGCTGAGTAACGGACATCCGGCGTCATCGTTGCTGAAATTCACCGACGGTAAGATTTCGATCAGATTCAATGCAAACGGTGCCTCTCCGGCGGAGCATGCCACGCCCAGTAATCTTCGCAACCGTCGCTCTGGAATGTTCTCAGCTTCGGCTCGGAATCGTTCGGCGTCTCCGATCGCATTGCAAAGAGGTAAATCATTCTCCGTCAGTTCCGGAACGGCTGGAATGATTGGCAAACGTTCAAGGCTGAGTTTACGTTTTGATTTCGGTCGTGCTCCCGCGGCCTTCAGTGAGTCGTAAACACCTTGGCTCGGCAAAGCGTCCGCAATTTCAATCAAGGACTGTCTGCCCGGAAGCGCCGGATTCACATCGGCGCCCGCTGAGATCAAGATGGACGTAATCAAAGGCGCCTGATGCTGTACGGCGAAATAAAGCGCAGTCGTTCCAGACGGATGGACATAGCCAACCAGCGACGGTTCACTCGCGATGAAGTCCATCACTTTTAAAGTGTTGCCGACACTTAAATCGCGATAGAGTTTTGCAAACTGAGAGTGAATCATTTTGGACCCTGTCTATCTCCGTTCATAATCCAGGCAATTAAATCGCGAATCTGATCTTCGTCCAATTTGTCGATCAGACCATCCGGCATCAACGATTGGGACGATATTTTTATCGATTCAA
>JAGQPO010000641.1 GCA_020426665.1 Planctomycetales bacterium | reverse complement strand
CAAAAAAATCACAGCCACGGAGTGTCCGGCGACAATTCGCTACGCCGCTCGGCGCTGACGACCCGGGCGATCGATGCGAGATCGGACGCTGGCCAGTGGGCCGATTTCCGACGGCGCAGCATCGGCGTACCATCCGCGCTGTGCGATTGAATCAAGGATCATTTCGGCGATGGTGACGGCGCGCGCGCCGGCAACTCCGCTGACGGTCGGCGAGATTCCCGATTGAATGCTGATCACAAAATCGTGCAACTCGTCCAGGATCGCGTTACGTGGCTCCAATTCATGAGTGCCGATTTGCAGATGCTCGGCAAACAATTCATCGGCATAGGCAAGCGGGTTTTCCGTGGCCTGATCCAATTCGAATTCTCGGCTGACCAGTGACTCACTGGGGCGAACAACGTGTAACGCGGGTCCCGAAAAATCAATTTCCGCGAAGCCGCCTGATCCATAGACTTGCATGCATCGCGCCGGTGTGGGGCTGATGCGAGAAGCTTTCAAATTGGCAACCAGCCCGCAACCGAATTCGACGCGTGCTTCTGCCAAATCCTCGTGGTCGCTGACAACGGCAAGACCACTGGCGGAAACACCGGTCACGGCGGCATCGGTCAGCGAACAAACCAGATCAATGTCGTGGATCATCAAATCCATCACCACGCCGACGTCCAGGCAGCGTCCCGGAAATCGCGAGGCGCGGACGGATTCGATATACTTGGCATCGACTCCGATATCACTCAGGGCTGTAAAAGCGGGGTTAAACCGCTCGACGTGGCCGACCTGCAACGTCAGGCGGCGTGAGGCAGCAAGTGATGCCAGACGGTTGGCATCGGCGGCCGAGGTTGCCAGTGGTTTTTCAACCAGCAAATGCTTGCCGGCTTTCAGCAATTCAGTTGCGATCTCCGCATGTGCATCAGTGGGTGCGGCGACAATCGCGGCATCGATTCGATCAATGCAATCGCGGTAGTCGGCGTGAACCGGGACGTCAAACAGGGTTGCGGCGTTTTTGCGTGCGGACTCAATCGGATCGCTGATCGCGACCAGTTTTGCTCCGTCAACGCTGCCGAGAAGTTTGGCATGGATTCGGCCCAAATGGCCGGCACCGATCACTGCAACTCGCAAACATGTCATGCTGCTTTTTTACTCCGTTGGTCCTGGCCACGCCCATGTCGTCCACTGCACGATCGATCGACGCAATCGAATAGGTGCTTGATGACGGGCCGAATTGGACCTTGCGAATACATTGTGTCTCTGGCTTTGTCGATTCCGACCCGTGCCCGATACAGCAACTTGAATGCCTGGGTCAAAACCGTGATGTCTTCGGCGGTGTACCCGTGGCGTTTTAATCCGATCGTGTTGACGGCACGCGGTCGGGTCGGTTGTCCGTCGACAATGGTATAGGGAGGAACATCGTGCAGCACTCGGCTCATCGCACTGACGAAGCTTAATTGTCCGACGCTCGCAAAATGCGATACACCGACCCCGCCGGCGATGGTAACATCGTTGCCGATGCGTACATGTCCGCCCAGCATTCCGTTGTTGGCAATCACAATCCGGTCACCGACTTTGCAGTCGTGGGCGATGTGTGTGCCGGCCATGAAGTAGTTGTCGTGCCCGATTTCGGTAACGCCGTCTTCTTTCTCTGTGGCACGATTGACGGTGCAGTGTTCACGAAAAATATTGTTGTCGCCGATGACAACTTTCGTCGGTGTGTCTTTGTAACTCGTGTCTTGCGGGTGTGCCCCGATTACCGTGCCTTGGAAAATGTGGTTGTCGTCGCCGATCGTTGAATGACCGGTGATGACAACGTGTTCTTCGATGATGGTTCCGTCACCAATCCTGGCATGTGGTCCGATCACAGAAAAATGGCCAATTTTTACGCCGTTTCCAAGCTGCGCACGGGGGTCAACTACGGCTGTTTGAGCGATCACAACACTCATGGCAAACCAATCTGGAAGATAGATGTTGGGAAGGACAATTCGAAACTCTTCATCGAATCACGAATCACTTGGACGTTAGCCGAAATGCAGTGTTTGAATCGAGAGGAATTCGGTGGATTTTTTTGCAGAGCGGAGGAAACTTTTTTGCCGTTCATTATTGACGGAACACGAACGCTTCGTTGCAGCTTGATTTTCGGGCAGCGGAACTCGTCGAGAGTTTCGATTCGCTCGGCAATTCACGAAAGTCTTTACCACTTCCGCGACGTCCCCAACCCTAAAGCTAAATTTCGGCAAAGCACTACGCTGCGTGACGACGATCGCTAAAGAAACCACTTTGGCGACGAGCCTGACTTTGGATTGCCAATTCATGCAGGGCGTTTGCCATTCTTCCGTTCAGACTGTGGCCGCCACGATACGAGATGAATTTTCCGATCAATTCGACACCGACCAGCGCCAGATCGCCGACCAAGTCCAACGCTTTGTGCCGAGCGCACTCGTTTTTAAATCTCACTTCGTTTTCGATCGGGCCGTTTTCGCCAAACACCAGCAGGTCAGAATATGAAACGTGACTCGCTATACCGCGGGCTCGCAATGCTTTCGCCTGGTCTTCGCTGACAAACGTCCTTGCCGGCGCCACGTCACGACTGAATCGAATGGGCGTGCACGAGAATCCGTAACTCTGGTTTGCGATCACACCGGGTTGGTCAAAGGCCAATTGGTAACCAAAGTGGCTGGTGCCCAAAGGAACCGGCGCTGCGGATATCCATGACGATCCTTCGCGGAGCGTGATCAATTGGTCGATCACTAGGCGCGGTCGCTCGGCGGCTTGGATGATCAATCCGGCGCCGGCAAGTGTGTCGATGTACGGTTTGCTGCTGCCGTCGAGTCCGGGAAATTCGATTCCGTCGATCTCTACGATACAGTTATCAATTTCCATCGCATAAAGCGCTGCCATTAAATGCTCGATCATCTCGAATTTGGCGCTGCCCTGGGCGATGTTTGTCCGCAGCTTGGCATCGGTTCGATGACTGACGTGCGCCGGACAAGACGGTCGGTCCGGCAGATCGGATCGGACCAGCACGATTCCAGTGTCGACCGGAGCGGGGTGCATGACGACCTGGACTTCTTTTGCCGTCCAGTAGCCGCGACCACTCAGTTGACAAGACGAAGCGATCGTATGCTGATTGCGTGACAGATTCACGGCGAGTAGCCTCCCTGCCGAATCGGTAACCTGGTTGAGTCGAGAAAATAAAAGCGACGGACATTGCTGCCCGCCGCTTTTGTTGATTTACCGCCGGTCATTCGACCGGCCAATTCGTGATCGCCGGATCCAAGTTCCGACAGTCGATTTGCGACGGTCGCTCTAGTTTCGGCTCGGTGATGCGCCGCCCAATGCAATTCCCGGTTCGGTCTTGATGACCTTGTCCAAGTACTGCATCACGCCGGGGGTCATGTCCAATGAAGCGTCGTGATAGACAATGTTTTTCATGACGCCACGGATAACCGATTCACCTTCGGCTTGATCCATTTCTTCGCTGTTGTAACGAAGGACCAAGTTGATCTTGTAGTGGTTGGCCAAAAACTTCACGCCCGCGGCGATCTGTTGGTAGTTGTCGAAGTAGATCTTTGCTTCGGCATCGGCCAGTTCCTTGCGTTTGCGAGCCATGTCCAATCGCAACTTTGAATCCATGCTTGCCAACTGCTCTTCCAAAGCGGCGTAATCAGGTGATCCCGGCGTCAAAGTCTTCAGCTTTGCCGCGGTGTTCTTCAGCTGTTCACGCTTTTGTTTAAGCTCGGCGTCATAGGCTTTCAATTCGCCTTCGACCTTTGCCACCTGGGCTTTGATGCCCGGGTGATTCTTGAAAATGAAAGCGACGTCCACAACCGCAACGCGGTGAGGAGCCGAATCCTGTGCAGAAGCGGTGCTGGTAGTCAGACCAGGGGCTAACACGGTTGCCAATCCAATGGCAAATACACCGACTTGATGGCGAACGGTTCGCACTTTCGCTCTCCTTGCGTTTTGAGTCGCACGTCCTTAGTGCCAGCAATGAATCAAACGCATTGAATCGTTCGTTTGATCCGGAATAGCCAAACACGGACATCCGTTGCCCGATTCGAACCATTCGTTCGCTGACGCGCCGAAATCACTCCGGCTAATGTTCACTGTTTTCCGATTGTGGCAATCGTTTCGGGCCACGTAAAGATTGATCACGCCATTAATCGGAGCGTTTTTCAAGCTTTCCACGCAGCGTCAATAGGTTTGCAGTTCGACGGACCTTGATTTCAAAATTGTCGCCCGGTTCGTGTGTCCTTACCCAAGACAAAACGTCATTGGTATTGCGGATCACGGTGGTGCCGATGCGCTGGATTTCGTCGCCGATCTGCATTCCCGCTTTCGATGCCGGTCCGCCAGCGGTCAACTCGGTGATGACCACCGAGCCGTTTTGTTGCCGGACACGAATTCCCATGAACGCCGTCATTTGATGACGAATTTGAACGTTAGGATCCGTTTCGGCGTAAACCGGCCGCTGGGGAAGCACCGCCAATCGGAATGCCACCTCAGAAACCATATCGGTTACGCGGGTTAGGTTACCAAAATCGATTTTGTCGAAATCGTCAGATGGGCGATGGTAATCGTTGTGAATTCCCGTAAAGAAAAACAACACCGGAACACCCACTCGATAAAACGATTGGTGGTCGCTGGGGCCATATCCGCTAGCAACTTTGAACAACTGAAAGCCATACATTTTGTTCGCGGCATCGACCACCGATTCCAACCCCGTGGCCGATCCCGTACCGTAAATTGTCAGTTCGTTGTCGCGAAGCCGGCCTACCATGTCCAAATTGATCATTGATGTGGTCATTTCGATCGGCCAAACAGGGTTCTCCACGTAGTGTTGGCTGCCGACCAAACCACGCTCTTCCCCCGTGAAGGCAATGAACAATACCGTGCGGTGCGAAGCGGTCGATTGAAGCAGTTGCGTTAAACGCTCTGCGCACGCTAGCATTGCAGCGGTCCCACTGGCGTTGTCATCAGCACCGTTGTGAACGGCGATCGTCCCCGGGGCAAGCGATGCATACTCTCCCATGCCGACGTGATCATAGTGTGCGCCTACGACGATGGTTTCGCGGGCCAACGGGCCTTTTCCGGGCAGAAGGCCGATCACGTTATCACTGATCGCAACGGCGGGTTTTAAGTCGACAGACAACGTTGCGGAGACCGAATCAAGGCTTCGAGACGCGGGTTTGAACGTCTGGTCGATCTTCTGCTCCAGGGCTTCCAATCCGGAACCGCCCTCCAAGCCGGGGGCGCTCGAGGCCTTCAGGATTTCATCGGCTAAATCGCGAGCGATTGAAAGGACAGGGATTTTGTCGGACTGATTGGTTTTGGTTCCTGCATCACTGACCCCCAGGACTCCCCGCCGGGCTGCGACCAGGTCGGCTTGCATCGCATTGATCATTCGATCAACAGCGGCGATTCGTTCGTTCATAGCCAGCCGGTTCTTTGTTGCCTCTTCCGGCAGATTCGCCAACGCAGTCGTCAAACCTTCTTTCCGACGCCGTTCCTGGTCAATTCGATTCTGTTCTTTCTGTGCCGCTTCTCGAGTACTGGCCGAATCGTTGACGATCAGAACCGCCGCCGCACCATGTTTGATGGCGTTGGAAATCTTAGTCGCAAACCATGCGTGCCGAGTGTTCCCGACTCCGTCGAAGGGGCTGTCCGGATCACTGGCTCCGGGCTCCTTGCGAAGAATCATCACAACGGCACCATTGGCATCAATCGATTGATAATCGTCATAGGCAGGTGATGTCGATGTGATTCCATAGCCTGCAAAGACGACTCGTCCGGAAGCTTTGGCCTGGTCGCGTCCGATGGCGAGGGGACCAAACCCTTCACCAAGCTTTACGTCGATCGGTTGTTTGCCGGCGACCTGGAATCGGAAGAAATTGTTTTCGGTGTTGCGAATCTCGCTGCCGACCGGGATGTCCACCGATTGAAAGGGTGCTCCGCCGACGGCGTCAAGTTTCAGCCCGATCGACTGCATCCGGTCTCGCAAATAATCGCGTGCGATGTTGATCGTTTCGTCGGTGACACTGCGTCCCCGAAGCTCTTCGGACGCCAGAAACTGAACGTCCTGTCGAAGTGACTCGGTCACCGCCGCCGACTGTACCGCTTGCTCTTCAAGCGGCTGATTCGATGAATCTTGGGCGACAGACCGTGATGGCAGCGCGGAAACGCAAACGATCAACGCGGACAACAAAGTCAGGACGTTCGGCAGGTGTGGCATCAGGCTTGTTCCGTGATGGTCGCTTCGCGTCCCTGGTCTGTCATCAAACGGCATCGGCCGGCTTTTCGCCTCGGTGCACCAGCATCAGCAAGATCGGGCTGGCGACGAAGATCGAACTGTACGTACCGACCACGACACCGACGACCAGTGCGAACGCGAACGCATGAATGCCTTCGCCGCCGAACGCGTACAGTAACACGACCACGATTAACGTTGTCAATGACGTCAACAACGTACGGCTGAGCGTCTGGTTGATGCTGGTGTTGACCATTTCGCCCGTCAAACGCGGTGCCTTGCCCTTCGTTTCGCGAATGCGGTCAAACACCACGATCGTATCGTTCAGCGAATAACCGATGATTGTCAGCAATGCGGCAACAACGGTCAAACTGATTTTAAACGGATCGATCCCCAAGAAACCGAGTGCATCGGCGACGAAGTAACTGATTGCAATCGCACCCAGAGTGATCAATACATCATGGATCAAGGCGGCGACGGCGGCAAAGCCGTAGATGACTCGTTGGAATCGGAACCAGATATACAGAATGATCACCATCAAACTGGCAAACAACGCCACCAACGCGCGGCCGATCATTTGTTGTGCCACCCGGGCGCCGACACTGCTGCTGCTGACCCAGATCGGTTCATTACCGAGTGATTGATCGACGACCTTCATGACTTGATCGGCCGCCTCATTGCCCAACGGCAAAGTCACACGCCATTCCGCGAACGGCACGCTTGAGCCACTTTTCCAATCGGCCGCACCCTCGCCGTTGGGCAGCAATTCGACGGCCCGGTCATTCAAGGGTATGTTCAGCGAGTCGGCCGCTTCTTTCATGCGAGTGATCAGCGTCGGGCCGCTGATGGTCGCTTCGGTGTCCGAACCGTCAATGCCCAACTTGATTCGTCGCACAGCCTGATCGCCGGCACTGATTGCAGGCTCCGTCGGCGCCGGCTGATCACTCGATGCAGCGGCCGCGTCACCTTCGGCAGCGGCATCTTCGGTTGCGGCTTCGGCGTCAGCTTGCATGGCGGTCAACATCACCCCGTTGCCGTCGTTGGAACGCATTGACGTCTCCGAGCCGCTTGGCGTGTCACTGTCGGTTGTGATTTCGACGTGATAGGTTACCAAGTCGGTTCCGGCGGTTGACTGGAATGAATCGACGATTCGTTTTTGCAAATCATCGACGGACTTAAGTGCCGAGTCGACTTTGAAAACGGTGCCGTTGTCGGCCCCTTCCATGGTCACGCCGTTGACGGTGAATTGGACCTTTGATCCGTCTTCTTGCTGGCCGATACCCGCATCGACGATGTCGCGAATCGCCTGAGTCGTGGTCGGGCTGGCGACACGAAATTGAACGGATGAACCGCCCGCAAAATCGATGTCCAGGATGGATTTTCCACGTGCAACCAGCGAACCGATTCCGACGAGGATCAACACCCCGGAAATCCCCAAAGCCAGCTTGCCTTTGCCGACGAAATCCAGCATGCCGCCGCCGGCGATTGAATCACGAATCGTGTTGACGGCGTCTGACATGCTCAGAGAAACCTTGTTGTGTCGCTCGGCGATATCAAACAGGGTTCGCGACATGTAAATCGCGGTGAACATCGAATACAGGATGCCCAAGATCAACGTCACGGCAAAACCGCGAATCTGGTCGGTACCGATTGCATACAGAACGATCGCGGTAAACAACGTCGTCAGGTTCGCGTCGACGATGGTCACCGTCGCTTTGGAGAAACCGTTTCGAATCGCCATACGACTCTTGGCGCCCTTTTTGATTTCTTCCCGGATCCGTTCAAAGATCAAAACGTTGGCGTCAACCGACATACCGACCGTCAAGACCAAGCCGGCCAGTCCGGGCAACGTCAGCGGTTGGTTGATCAACACCATGGTTGCCAAAATCATCGCCAGGTTCAGGATCAGCGCCAAACACGCAATCAGACCAGCGAAGCGGTAGTAATAGAGGATAAACAGCAAGACCAGGGCCAGCGAAACGCCGATGGCGATCAAGCCTTTGCGGATGGTGTCCTTGCCGAGTGTCGCGTCGATTTGGTTCTTTGCGATCGGTTGTTTGGTCAACGCGGCCGGCAATTGGCCTGCTTTCAGCACGTCGACCAGGGCTTTGACTTCTTGTGAAGTGAAGTTGCCGGTGATTCGCCCTTGCTTGCTGATCGGCTGCAAAATGTTCGGAGCCGACAACAACCGGTCATCCATCACGATACCGAGTTGGCGCTGGCGTGTCCCCTGAGGCGAGTTTTCGGTCGTCAGGATACGGAACTTGCCGCTGCCCGAATCGGTCAAATTAAATGCGACCGCCGGGGCGCCTTGCTCGTCGAAAGTCGTCGATGTGAACGCCAGGTCTTCGCCACGGACATCGATGTCCGGGTCGATGATCATCAACACTTCCAAACCGGACAGCCCGTTTTCGTCGACCCATTGAGCTTGCAACGCCGCATCGCCGCGGACGTTGGCGGGCAATTCAACGAATTCTCCGGTGTCGGGGTTTCGGACAATCGCGTTTCCGACGTTCACTCGAAACGGACCGTTGTCTCCCTTCTTGGTGGTCTCGCGATCGACGATCGCCCATCGTCCGGCCGTCCGGCCGTCCACGTCTTGAATTTCAACGTTCATGCGGATCGCGCTTTCTTTGGATGCCGCTTGATCGGCAGCCAAATCAATGACACGTTGGTGGTCGACACGGTTGGCAAGGATTGCAAAACGCAGGATACCGGCTTGTTGCAGGATCTCCTCAATCGCCGCGACTTCACGTTGATCCACTTCCGGAATGATGATCTCGATTTGTTTGTCGCCGTACGGTCGAATCACGATCTCGCGGGTGCCGCTGGGGTTGATTCGCTTTGTCAGCGGACCGATCAAATCCTGGGACCTGACTCCGTCCCCGGTCTGTTCGTCGTTGGCGCTGCTTTTGGACGGATCGATCTCATAAACCAAGATCGTTCCGCCACGCAGGTCGACGCCCTGCCCCGGACGCCGGTTTGATAGAACCGCAGCACTGGCGGTGATCGCGAACAAGATGAATCCGATCCGCACCGAGTGCGTCGGCATCTTGAGTTTCTTGGACAGAAACCCGCCGATCGTGAAGGGCAAAATCATCACCGCCAGCGCGACTGCGACAAGGCCGTACTGGGCCCACGAGATACCTTTATCGGCCTCGCTTTGCGCTATCGGGTTGACCGTCAGGATGTCGCCGAACCATCCCGTGATCGAAGCAACATCGATCGTGGAAATCAGACCGGGCAACAGACACAAATCGGTAAGAGGCTGAACGAGTGAAAAGCAGTCCATCGTTGGTTGTTTCGTTGTCGAAAGGAATGCAAACGTAGTGAATGCAGTGATCGGAAGTATTGTTAAAATGTTGTTGCAGGTCGTCGGCGACCGGCGGGGAGTGACACATCGGTGTGTCGGTGTTGTCTTTTAAAATCTCTGGTTCGTGCTCGGGCGATTCTTTGGTCGCGAACGATTCGACGCGTTTGGATTCGGCGCCACAAGCAAGTTCTTTGTGTTACTGGTCGTCCTTCGGCTTTTTTTCTTCGATGACAGTCAACGCCCATCGGCTGACCTTCACCCGCAACGTACCGCTATCGTCCAGCCGAATCGTTACGACATCACTGTCACTCGGGGCACTGACCACGGTACCGTGCAACCCACCGCTGGTGATGACGCGATCATTCTTGGTGATCGCGGCAAGCCGCTTTGCTTCCGCCGCTTTGCGCCGTCGTTCGGGTGCAAATAGCGTCAGATAGAAAATCAACAAGATTCCCACGATCGGGAACAATGGTTGCTCCATCAACTGCAAAAGCATCGGCTTGGGTGCTGCCACTTCGGGCGCAGCCTCCTCAGCCAACAACATCCACGG
>JAGQPO010000640.1 GCA_020426665.1 Planctomycetales bacterium | reverse complement strand
GAAGTTATGTGATGGTTTACGGCGACTTGAATATTCCCGATGGATCCATTGTTACCATCCACTCGAGTAGCTTGTCTGCGATCTACGTGCAGAACGATGTAAACATCGGTGAAAATGTAACCTTCCGAGTTCCAGCGGAATTCACTGGCTTTTTCGGTCAGACGCTGACCGGAAATGGTAGTGGGCGTGGCGGCCTTGCAGAAATTAGTGGCAATGGTGGTGTAGGCGGCGGCTTTTTCTTATTACCGAACGTGATCTTCTCGACAAATGGCAAAGACGGTGGCGTTGGTATTTCGGTAAATGATTACGGACTCGATGGCTCCGGATATCTTGGGGGCGGTAGCGGAGGTTTGGGAGGATCGCACGGTATTGGCGGCAGTGGCGGACTCGCTGGAGCGAACAATCCAACCGGCCCTGGCGAAGATGGCCAGGATGGATTGCCAGGTGAAAATGGAACAGCGGGCCTGCCTGGAGAAGTGCTCTACACCAATAGCGTCCGGTTGGAAGCTGCAGGTGGCGGCGGTGCTGGCGGCTCTGGCGGCGGAGGAGGCGGCGGCGGTCGTGGTGGATTGGGATTCACGGACTGCTGTAACAACACGGCCTATGGTGGTTTCGGCGGCGACGGTGGTCTTGGCGGCTATGGCGGAGCCGGAGGTGGCGGTTTTGCCATCCGAGCTGCCGGTCGCGTTTCCATCGGCTCGGCGACCATCTACGTTCAGGGCCTCGATGGGCAGCCAGGCGAGCTTGGTCGACCTGGTGAAGTTGGTTACGAAGCGATCAATTCCCCCGACGGAATCGGTGGTGATGGTGGCCGAGGCGGTGATGGCGCAGCAGGCGGTGGCGGTGGCGGCGGCACGTTCAGCCTGTTTGGTTCGGTTGTCGAAGTCGACTCGAATACCACCATCAACGCTCTTGGTGGACTGAGCGGTGACGGCGTGACGCGCGCTCCCAACGGCCAATTCTTGTTCGGTAGCAATACTGCCACCGTCGATCCATCGCTCGTGGTTGGGCACACCTTCAACCAGGGACACGGAACGCTTGGCGTCAATCCCTATGTTTCTTGGACCAACGAGACCGTATTCGATGTAGTGCTGGTCGATCCCTTTGTGGATTGGAATAGCGGATCTCCTGAGATCCCGACCTCCGGCAGAAACCTCATCGTGATGGGCGGCGATGGCAGCCTCAACGCTTTTAACATCCGGGTTTTTGATGATCGTGGCGCGGTAGTTGTGGATTCGAACTTCTACAATTTTAATTCACCTGAGAACATTCAGCCCCTCAACGAATTATTGGTGTTTTACAGAAACGAATACTCTCACATTCTCAACGAAGCGCAAATTGCATTCGTAAATGAGACCGCTCGTAGAATCACTGGGTTGATTCCTGAAAATCTCACTTCACCGACCATCGCTGGCTTGGCTGGCGGAGCGAACACCTATGGTCTTGTCGAAAATGCGAATCTGCTGAGTGCGTTATACAGCGATGGCAGCCTGATTGACGCGAGGCTATCTGGCGCTCCGGACGATGCACTGGCGATGGTGGTTCGGGAATCGATTCCAGCCGGGTTTGATCAGTATGTCGGGTACGATCTGGTCCTCTTCCATAACCTGACCAGCATCCCGCTTCCCGCGCCGAAGATCGGCATCACCCTCGGAGCAATCGACGCTTCGTTTGCGAACAATCTGCAGTACGCCGGATTGTTCCACACGAGCGACACAAATTCGCTCAGCGCAGAGATGTTCTACAGCTTGCTAGCGGCACCGGCACCGACAGAACCCTACGCTTCGGATCCAACTCTGATCGGTACCTACGCGCCCGTTTACTACACGACCCGCAATTTGGATTCCCTACCGGCCCACGGCTGGTTCGTAACGCTCGTGCCCAGCATGGATCCTGCGGGCGGACAATACGTGAACGCATCGATTGCGGGTACTGTTGAGAACATCTCCGGAGTCAAGTTGCTTGAGGGAACGCCGGCTTATATCACTTTGCCCGCGCCAGTCGCTCCGGAGACCGCTGATTCGCGAACCTATTCGGTCGTGTTCTCTGCGATGGAATCATTAACGGTTACGGCGATTGGCAACGTCGACCATTTGATCAATCAGATTCACTCCGCTCCCGTCGATAATCTGACGATTGACCTATCGGGATACCGCGGTAACAGGCAGGTGTACCTGAACGATATTCCGCCGGTCGGCGAACTTTCGCGACCACAGACGATTGAGGTCCTGACCGGCGACGGCAACGATCAAGTGAGCTTGTTTGCTGGCCAGCCAGGACACACGGTCAACATCGAGACCGGAGGCGGTAGCGATGTATTCACCTTTGATGCCGATTTTAATCTTGGCAACTCTTTGAACCTTACAGTGGATCTGGGCGAGGGTGACGACATCGCGCAAGTCACCGGAATCAACCTTAACACGGCACTCAACGTCCATCTCGACGGTGGACCGGATATCGACACGCTGCTCTATGATTCGGCTGGTCAACCAATTCAAGCCTTTGATTTGGCTGGCAATCCAATAGCATCGCCCGATCCCAACAACGGACGAGTCACGGTGCAGACCCAATCGGTCGCAACGGTCGTTTACGAGAACTTCGAGGGACTGCCCGGCTTTGAAGGTCCAACGCGAGATATTGGTGGCCCTTATGTGATCAATCAGGGCAACGACTTGATATTTAACGGGTCCGCAACGGCGGCGACCAATACCCAGGTGTTATCGATTACTTGGGATTTGGATAGCGACGGTGTTTACGGAGACATTTATGATCCAGCAGCGACGGTAGGGACTTCGGCAGCGTCTAACCCATTGGCCAGTTGGTTGCAACTGCGTTCACTCGGGCTCGGTCGCCCCGGCAACTATCCGGTCAGCATGCAAGTTGAGACGACCATCGGGACGTTCTACGAACGAACGACACTCACCGTCAATGCGGTTGCTCCTGTCATCACGCTCTCGGGTCCGCCGAGTGTCTTTGTCAGCCAACCACACACAGTCGATTTCTCGGCCTTCTTTGTCGGCGGGGACCAAGTCACAGGATTCACAGTCATCTGGGGTGACGGTACGACCAGCGAATTGGCCAGCGACGCGACCAGTGCAAGTCATGTCTACACCTCCGTCGGTCCACGCCGCATCAATCTCCTAGTTCATGAGGGCAATAACACGTATCCAACGGACTCGGAAGTGTTCGTGGATGTGGATGTGATCGTCGATCCAGCGTCGGTCAGCGTCGGCGGTCCTTACACCATCAACGCGGGCGATGGGCTAACGTTGACCGCTACTGCACAAGGGGCTCCAACAACAGCCCTGTGGGATCTGCTCGGTGCGGGAACCTTCGCAAATGGATCGAGTGCGTTTGTTGCTAACGGAAATGGAACTTCGACAGCCACGCTCGTTCTAACTTGGGGCCAGTTGCAAGCCGCCGGAATCAATGACTTGGGACGATTCGATAAAGTACAGGTCAAAGCAATGTACAGCACGCCGGGAGTGCCAGCAGAGTTAGTCTCTGCAATGACCTCGCTGACTGTCAACGACGTTGCGCCGACTGCATTGTTCAGTGGCTCGGCAATCGAAGGGGGTACCGGAAGCGTTTCGTTCACCAGTCCGTTCCATCCCGCAGCAGCGATCGCGCAAGCCGGTTTCACCTATAGCTACGACATTGGCAACACTGGGTCATTCCAAGTTGTCGATAGCACCAACCCGACGCTGGCGATTCCCGCGGAACTGCTCTACCAAAGTGGTTCGATCGCGATCCGCGGACGCATAGCAGATGTGTTCGGCACTGCGAGCGAGTACCTTATCAATGTATCGATCGCTAATCTGCCGCCAGAGTTTGTCACCTTTGATAGCGATCGGAATGCGATAGCGAATTCGCTGTTTACACTCGACAGCATCAGCTTTAGCGACCCAGGCCAGGACATTATCTCGGCGACAATCAACTGGGGTGATGGAACCGTATCGCCAGGACAGATTGTTCCAACCAACAGTACTCCAACACCAACGACTGGGAACGTTCTCGGCAGTCATGCATTTGCGTACCGAGCTGCACCTTACGAAATCTCCGTCACGATTGACGACGGCGAAGGTGGCAGTGCGACGCGAACTTTCCTAGTCACGGTGCTCAACCCGGTCTTGTCTTCGGTGGATGCCGGCTCCGACGTTACGATCGACGAAGGCCAACAGGTCAGTCTTACCAACGCCAACTTCATCGATCCGGGCGCACCGTCCACCTACACAGTCACCGTCGATTGGGGTGATGGAACGGTCAACACGAACCCAGTGGTTGTTCCGCCAGCGAGTCCCTCTGATTCAGGTCGTGTCTTTGACAGTCACTACTACGGCCAAGACGGTTCGTATGTCGTCACGATCACGGTCACTAAAGCTGGGCAGGAGCCGATCGCCAGCACCTTTAATGTCTTGGTCAACGATGTCGCTCCTCGCGTCGAAGCCGGCCCCGATGTTACCGCTGGTCCCGGATTCCCAGTTTCGGTCAATGCCACGTTCAGCGATCCAAGCTTCTTGGAAAGCTACACCGCCACAATCGATTGGGGTGATGGCACGACCAGCCCTGGCACTGTTTCTCTGGCGCAAGGTAGCAACGGCGTACCCGCAACAGGTAGCGTCAGCGGCGTGCATGAGTACTCGGGCAACGGTCCGTACACAGTAACGGTGACGGTCATCGATGAATCGGGACACATTGGCAGCGATTCTTTCCAAGTAACGAACGCGCCGCCAGAAATCGTCATCAATCAAACCGGCATCGCGGACAACCAAGGAAACGAAGTAACGCTCATCGCTGATTTCACCGATCTCGGTTTTGACTTTGGCGGGACTGCGAAATCGTTCACCGCGACGGTTGACTGGGGTGATGGATTCACCAGCCCAGCAGTTGTTAGCTTCACATCCGGGTCCGAGTTGAATCCAACTGGTGGAACGATCGTTGCCCAGCACACCTACGGAACGTTCGGAACCTTCCCGGTGGTCGTAACGTTGACGGACGAAGGGGGTGCTGTCGCTACAGCGACCAGCGAAGCGTTGATCGGTAACTTGCCTCCGGTGCTCGATCCGATTTCCGACGGTGGATTTGCACCTGGAGTGCCGTTCACCATCAGTGGCACGTTCACCGATCCAGGCTTCCGCGATACGCATTCGGTCAGCATCGATTGGGGTGATGGTACGTTCTCCTATATCGATGCCAAAGAGATAATCGACCCAGTCGCAACGACTGGCTATTCGTTCGCGGAATTGACCGAATACGCCCGTGGACAGTTCTCGATCGAGCACACGTACAACGACACGTTGACGCATACGATTCAAATTGCGGTCGTCGATAATGGCAATCTGGTTTCGGAGCGAACAGTCGTCTACACGCCCAAGCCGATCATCGGTAGCGTGACGCCGCCTGTCTTACCCTACGAAGGTGCAACTTTCACAGGTCCGGTGGCTACGTTCACTGCTCCCGGACGTCCAACGACTCAATTCGCCGCGACGATCCAGTGGGGCGACGGATCGACAACCACGGTTGCGGGTGTCGATGGTGACATCGTGCAAAACACCGACGGAAGCTTTACGGTGAATGCCAGCCACGCCTATCAAGATAACGCAACCGGATTGCCCTTCGTGATCACGGTCTCGGACATCAATCTCGGAACGTCGGATACCGGCACCGGCAGCGTCGACGTGCTGAACGTTTCACCCGTCGTTTCGCTCAATGGTGTTACAACCATTTTCGAGAACGGCGTAGCGACGCTGACCGGTACGATTACCGATCCAGGCACGTTGGATACGTTCACTCTGAACGTCAACTGGGGCGATCCGCTGTCGCCCGATGACGACCAGACGTTTACTTTCCCAGCAAGCTCTCTGGGCAGCCAATCGTTTACGATCACTCATCGATACTTGGATGACAACCCGACCAGCAGTAACGCCGATCAATACCAGATTTCCGTGACGGTCGTTGATAAGGACCAAGCGTCCCACGCAGCGGCGACGACCGTGCAAGTGATGAACGTCGCTCCCGAAATTCAATCGGAATCCGTCACGTCGTCCGCGAAGCGATGCCAAGATGGATCGACTTGCAACGTCGCGCGACCGGGCGAATTGGTAACCGTCAACGTCAGCGACTTTGTCGATACCGGCTCGCTGGACACGCATCGCGTTGTGATCCGATGGGATGATGGCACGACGAGCGACAGTTCGTTGAACCCAGAGGATTTCAGCAGTCTTGTCGACAGCACGGGAGGAATCACCGGATCCTTCTCCGCGACCCACCGCTTCGCCACCGGAGGCATCTTCGAAATCAAGATTACCGTCATCGACGATGATGGCGGCGTCTCTAACGAAGTGACGACACAAGCGTGGGTCATGGGAGTCCGCGTTGCCCCGGCAACCGGCCAATTGCAAATCGTCGGTTCTGAAGGCAAAGACATCGTTGTCGTCAAACAAGTCAGCGGTGGCAGCGACGGTGGTTCCGATGGCGGTAAGGACAAGACACCCAAAATCAAGGTTATCACCAATTTTGATGTTGGCCAAAAGGGCAAAGGATCCGATGGCGGCTCGGACGGTGGATCAGATGGCGGCGCCGACATCACCTACTTCGACGTCGCAAGCATCCAGTCGGTCTATATGGTTCTTTGCGGCGGCGACGATCACGCCCAGGTCGGCACCGGCGGAACCGACGGTGGCTCTGATGGCGGCAGCGACGGAGGTAGTGACGGCGGCTCTGACTGGTCAGTCCCCGCCTACATCGATGGTGGTGATGGCAACGATTATCTGATCGGTGGCTCCGGACGCGACACGCTTGTCGGCGGCGCAGGAAACGACAAACTGAAAGGCCGCGGGGGCGACGACGTCCTCTTAGGTGGCAGTGGCGACGATGATTTAAACGGCGGACAAGACAATGACATCCTCGTCGGTGGAGACGGCGACGACGACTTGGACGGTGAAGATGGAATCGACGTGTTGATCGGAGGCTTGGGCAAGGACAAGCTCAATGGTGGCAAAGGCGACGATCTGCTGATCGGTGGCTACACCAGCTACGACGATCACGTGGCGAGCCTCGAACTGATCATGGCCGAGTGGGGTTCTGTCCGCAGCTACTACGACAGACTCAACAACCTTCGAAATGCTGCCGGTCCCGTTCTCTCGGGAACATCGGTAGGTCTCAAGAAATCAGGTTCCGAACAAACCGTATTTAATGACAGCGACAAAGACGACCTGAAAGGAAGCTCAAATCAAGACTGGTTCTTCGCTTCCTTGGGCAAAGACAAAATGGACGACAAGAGAGATGAAGCAATCGATGCAATCTGAGGATCGATCCATCATTGGTTGGCGTAGCCGGTCTTGTTAAAGATCCGTTCGTGCGGGGATCTTTAACAAGATCCACTAC
>JAGQPO010000639.1 GCA_020426665.1 Planctomycetales bacterium | reverse complement strand
CATGTTCAAGATCGCCGGCGAACTCACTCCGGCGGTGATTCATGTTGCCGCCCGAAGCATCGCCACACATGCTCTGTCGATCTTTGGTGACCACAGCGATGTGATGGCCGCACGGATGACAGGATGGGCAATGCTTGCTTCCTCGTCTGTGCAAGAGGCTCACGACCTTGCCTTGATCGCCCAAGCCGCGACGCTGCAATCGCGGATTCCAGTCCTCCATTTTTTTGACGGATTTCGCACTTCGCATGAAATCAACAAGATCCGTCTGATCGATGACAGCACGATCCTCCAGATGATCGACAACGAACAGGTCCGTGCGCATCGCAATCGCAGTCTTGATCCCGACCGCCCGGTCCTTCGCGGCTCGGCCCAGAACCCCGACGTCTTCTTTCAAGCTCGCGAGGCGGTTAATCCTTTTTATCACGCGATGCCCGACATCGTACAAAAGCAAATGGACCGTTTTGCCGAACTGACCGGCCGACACTATCGGCTGTTTGATTACGTCGGCGCTAGTGATGCCGAACGTGTCGTTGTCATGATGGGTTCCGGATGTGGCGCCGCGGAAGAAGCGGTTCAAGCGCTCAACTCCAATGGCGAGCGAGTCGGGTTGCTGAAAGTGCGGCTGTTCCGGCCTTTCGACATCAGCCGATTCATCGATGCGATACCGCCGTCGGTTAACAAGATCGCTGTGCTGGATCGCACCAAAGAACCCGGCGCGGCCGGCGAGCCGCTCTATCAAGACGTCGTCACCGCACTGGCGGAAAAATCACGCGACGGTGCCGCGCCGATTCAGCGAGTGATCGGGGGCAGGTATGGACTTTCAAGCAAAGAATTCACCCCGGCGATGGCAATGGCCGTCTTCCGCGAATTGAACGCCGAGTCGCCTAAACGTCACTTTACAATTGGGATTCATGATGATGTCTCGCTGACCAGTTTGACGTGGGATGAAGCGGATTTTGTCGAACCCGAACATGTGACCCGTGCCGTTTTTTATGGACTTGGAAGTGACGGAACGGTCGGAGCGAATAAAAACACCGTCAAGATCGTCGGTGAAAACACATCGCTTTGCACACAAGGCTACTTTGTTTACGACTCCAAAAAAGCAGGCGCGGTGACCGTGTCCCACCTGCGTTTCAGTCAGCAACCGATCGAGTCGACGTATCTAATTCGCAACGCCAACTTTGTCGCCTGCCATCAATTCCACTTCCTGGAACGTCGCGACGTTTTACAGATCGCCGCCAATGGTGCAACCTTCTTGCTGAACAGCCCGTTTGATGCCAATACGGTGTGGAGTCAATTGCCGGCAGAGATTCAACAGGAAATCGTTACCAAACAACTGCGTTTCTATGTCGTTGATGCCGGAAAAATCGCCAGAGACAACGATTTGGGAGGACGCATCAACACAGTGATGCAAACGTGCTTTTTTGCACTCTCGGGCGTGTTGCCGATGGACCAGGCGATGCAGCATCTTGAATCCGCCGTGCGGAAGACCTATGGCAAGCGAGGCCCCGTGGTGGTCGATCGTAACCTTGCCGCAATCGCCGCATCGACGCGGTCAGTCCAATTGGTCACCGTACCGGATCATGTTAGCAGCACACTTCGCCAGATCCCACCGGTTCCCGATGACGCTCCCGATTTCGTCAAACGGGTCACCGGCATGATGATCGCCGGAAAAGGAGACCTGTTGCCCGTCAGTGCGATGCCGGTCGACGGCACCTTCCCGACCGGCACCGCAAAATACGAAAAACGCAACATTGCCGACCAGATCCCGATTTGGGATCCGGAACTGTGCATCGAATGCGGACTTTGTGCGATGGTTTGTCCGCACGCCGCGATACGCACGAAACGGTTTGACGAATCGCTGCTGTCCACCGCGCCCGACAACTTTCCCGTGCGGATAGCGCCTGACGGTCACGGACAAGCCGCACTCACCATCCAAGTCGCGCCGGAGGACTGTACCGGATGCGGCGTCTGCGTGGACGTTTGCCCCGCCAAGAGCAAACAGGTCGTTAAACACAAAGCGATCGACATGTTGCCCAAGCGAGAGCATCTGGACCAGGAACGTGAACGGTTCGGATTCTTTGACCGGATCCCGGAAATCGATCGTCGCAAAATCGATTCGACAAAGGTCAAAGACGCGCAGCTGATGCTGCCCCTGTTTGAATACTCGGGTGCGTGTGGAGGCTGCGGCGAAACCCCTTATCTGAAACTACTGACGCAGCTTTTCGGCGACCGCATGGTCGTTGCCAACGCGACCGGATGCTCGTCGATCTTTGGCGGAAACCTTCCCACGACCCCGTGGTCGACGAATCCCGAGGGGCGCGGTCCGGCTTGGTCCAATTCGTTGTTCGAAGACAACGCGGAATTTGGACTTGGGATGCGATTGGCACTGGACGGCAAACGCGACCGCGCACGCGCTTTGCTCCTTGACCTTGCCAATCAAATCGGCGCCGATCTCGTGACCGCGATTTTGGACTGTGCACAATCGACCGAAGAAGAGATCCACGGGCAACGCCAGCGGATTGCACAGTTGAAACAATCGCTCGCCTCGTTGACGACCAGCAAGGCCGGTGAACTTTACGCCATCGCGGATTCGTTGGTCGAGCGCAGCATGTGGATCATTGGTGGCGACGGATGGGCCTATGACATCGGCTACGGAGGCCTGGACCATGTGCTTGCCTCCGGCCGAAACGTTAATGTTTTGGTGCTCGATACCGGCGTCTACTCTAACACAGGCGGCCAAGCATCCAAAGCAACGCCGCGAGCGGCTACGGCAAAGTTCGCCGCCGAAGGACGCAACGTCCACCGGAAAGATCTCGGCGCGATGGCCGTCGCCTACGGCAGCGTTTACGTCGCGCAAGTCGCCATCGGCGCCAATCCGGCCCAGACACTTCGCGCGTTTCACGAAGCAGAATCGTACAGTGGTCCGTCACTGATCCTGGCCTACAGCCACTGTATCGCACATGGGATCGACATGTCCCAGTCGATGTCCCACCAACGTGATCTGGTACGCAGCGGTTTCTGGCCACTGTACCGATACGACCCCCGCAACGCCCACGACGGCGAACACGCATTCCACTTGGACAGCCGCAAGTCATCCACACCTTTCAAAGAGGTTGCGATGAAGGAGGCTCGGTTCGCGATGCTCTCTCGTACCAAACCCGAACATGCAAAGCGATTGATGGAATTGGCCCAAAAGGACATCGACGACACTTGGCATTACTACCAACAACTGGCAAACGTCCAACGGGATTACCCCGACCTAAACGCAAGTGAGACAATTCGCGAATGAGCAATCGGCACAACAAACCCACCAAGCACACTTCGATGTTTCACTTTCGCACATTGCATTGCGTGATCACAACCCGAACGCGTAAGCG